>CAMBBY010000001.1 GCA_945863825.1 uncultured Prevotella sp.
ACAAGGAGTATCGTCGGCAGCGTCAGATGTGTATAAGAGACAGACCATGCCCAGAGGCATATTGATGGCCGTAATCGGAACATCGATTGTCTCTTCGGTCAGGACATCAGGATAGACTGAAAGGCGCACCGCATTCGGAACTATCTTGACGCCCACAATCTTCTGCAAGTGCACCGTCTTGTGGATCGTATCCTGCAAGTTGAGATAGTTGAATGGTTCTATCTCCACATAGCGCAACTGGTCGAGCCGCTTCTTGTTGGCATAAACCGTCACCGTGCCCGGCAGGAATTCTGTATGAGCCAGATAATAAGTCTTGCTCGTCGTAATCTTTCCCCTGAACTTGACAGGCACCTGCTTGGAAGCACCGTATGTGAAATAGAAATCCAGCTTTTCAGGCTTTACTGACAGAAGTTTGCTGGAGCCATAGAGCTGGCTCTGCACCTGCTTCACCATGTCGGCATTCGGAATCACGCCGTGCCCCTGATCCTCATCTGCATAAGTAGCAAACTTGAACGAGAGCGGCTTAAACCATTTGCCATATTTGTAGGTAACCAATGTAAAACTCTTATCCCTCACCATAACCCGCACAGTATCAGCAGGTTCGTCGGTCACAACGGCATTACGAGGCACATTGACAAGGCGCACAGGCACCTCTAATTCTTCCTCATAAGTCTCATTGAGCACCATCATCAACCAGAAAGCACCGCTGAGAAAGAGAAAGAACAAAAAAATCAGAAACTCCTTGTTCAGCGCACTGAACAAAAAGTTTCTAATCACTTGCCATATTTTTCCTATATTATGCATTTGGAGTCTGAGCAGTAGCATCAGCGAACACGTAGCCCTTAGCTACAGTGATTACTACGCCACGAGCAATCTCAACATCTACAGTATTCTGCTCCAAGTTGATACGCTTAACGGTGCCATAAACACCACCGCCAGTAACAACCTTAGAACCTTCCTGCAGAGAGTTCTGGAATTTGCGGATTTCCTTCTGCTTCTTCTGCTGAGGACGAATCATGAAAAACCACATGATAACAAAAATTGCTACCATCATAACGAGGAAGCTTATATTACCACCACCACCTTGTGCTTGCAATAATAAATTCATAGTTGCTATTATTTAAAATGTTATTAATATTCTGTTTTCAACTTCAGTCTATCGACCTCAGTCAGTTTTCATTACGGAACTTTATCTTCCTTTCGGACCCTTATCTTCCGTATTCCTTTCGGACCTTTATCTTCTGTGATGTTCCTTGCGAGGAGGCAATTCCTTGGCAATGATACCACGGTCGATGAGGAATCTGCCGATATTGTCAAGCATTCCGTTCACATATCCGCCGCTTCGAGGAGTACTATACACCTTGGCCAAGTCAACATATTCATTGATAGTGACAGAAGCAGGAATATTTGGGAAATTGACCATCTCTGCAATGGCAATCTGCATGATAACCACATCCATGTAAGCCAGACGGGAGAAATCCCAGTTGCGGGAAGCATCACTCATATAGCGCTGATACTGGTCGCAATTGAGGATGGTAGAACGGAACAGCTTACGGGCAAAGTCACGATCCTCCAAATCTTTATATTCAGGAAGAAGTTCCTGGTCGGCCTTATTCTCCTGCTCGAAACGCTTGATGGTCTTGAGCACGAATGTGTCAACCACTTCTTTGTCATCATTCCAATAGAGACTCTTTTCCTCCAAAAGAGCATCCAGCTCTTCATTGCTCATCACGAAGTTCTTGTAGAACTTACGCCAAGCCTCACGGTCAGCCTCATAGTTGTCTTCCTCTGAAGCCATGTACTCCTGAAACACCTCGCTGGCTGTAATGTTAGTGTAGAGCTTGCGCACGAATTCAATGTCATCATCCCATGAAGAATGTTTCGCATCAATCCAATCACCCAACATTTTGTTTTCTTCCAACTGAACTGCAAAACGATTGAACGCAAATTTCTGCGATGGAGCCTCTGCCCCTTCACGCTGAGCACGAGCCAACTCCACGTCGTAACGCTTGCGAGCCTCTTTAGTGACAGCCACAATGAGTTGCAACATGTAGTTATACAAGTCGTACGCTTTAGAAAGACTAAACAACAATTCCTTCTCAGCATTATCCATGTTGTGATTGCCGTTTTGATAGTACGCATAGGTTAACTGTACAATCTTTCTTCTAATTAAATCCCTATTAATCATTCTCTAATAATTTAAAGGTTTATATTACTGTCGTTATTTGACACGGCAAAAATACATATTTTATATGGAACATGCAAGAAATCAGTGGATATTTTCTACTTTTTTAAGGATAGAAAGCCCGTTTACCCCCTTCTGAGTCCTCAAAGAATTACTTTTTAGCATTTTTTTCTTCATAAATTTGCTTATTTCAAATATTTGTTGTAATTTTGCACCCGCTTTTGCAAAGCTTATCCGTGTGATGGCGAGTTAAGGCACTAATTATTAATACTTAATTTAGAGTAACACAAATGAAAGAGATTAATGTAACAGGTCAGAAGCGTACAGACCTTGGCAAGAAAGCTTCTAAGTCATTGCGTAAGGAAGGTTTTATTCCTTGTAACTTGTATGGTGAGAAGAAGGGTGAGAACGGTGCTCCAGAGGCATTGTCATTCGCTGTTCCTTTCGCTGAGTTGCGTAAGGTTATCTACACTCCTCACGTATATGTTATCAACCTCATCATCGACGGTGAGAGCCACACAGCTATCATGAAGGAGATTCAGTTCCACCCAACTACAGACGCTCCTTTGCACGTTGACTTCTACGAGGTGAACGACCAGAAGCCTATCACTATCGGTATTCCAGTGAAGTTGGTAGGTCTCGCACAGGGTGTTCGTGATGGTGGTCGTATGAACCTCTCTATCCGTAAGATCAACGTAACTGCTCCTTACCAGGTAATTCCTGAGCACCTCGATATTGACGTTACTGAGTTGAAGATCGGTAAGAGCATCAAGGTTGGTGACCTTTCTTTCGAGGGTCTTGAGTTGGCTACAAGCAAGGCTGTTGTAGTTTGCTCTATCAAGATGACTCGTAATGCACAGCTCGCTGCTCAGCAGACTGCTGATGAAGCTGAGTAATCTTGCTTAGACAACCCGTAGATTTAAACTTTTTAGATTTTTCAAATTGGATAAATATTTGATTTGTGGTCTTGGAAATCCAGGCGATGAATACGCAGGAACGAGACACAACACGGGATTTATGGTATTGGACGCTTTTGCTAAAGCGTCCAATATTCATTTTGAGGATAAGCGTTACGGATTCGTGGCTGAAACTTCCATCAAGGGGCGTAAGGTGTTCCTTCTGAAACCTACCACCTTCATGAACCTCAGCGGCAACGCTGTAAGATACTGGCTCAACCAGGAGAAGATAGATCAGAAGAGACTGCTCGTCATCAGCGATGAACTGGCTCTGCCGCTCGGCGCTTTCAGACTGAAAGCCAACGGAAGCAACGGCGGACACAATGGACTGGGACACATCCAGCAGCTTATCGGACAGAACTACGCCCGACTGCGCATGGGCATCGGAAACGAATATCCACGCGGAGGACAGGTGGATTGGGTACTCGGAAAATACACAGAGGAAGACATGAAGGAACTGCAACCTGCCATCGACCTCGGTGTGGACATCATCAAAAGCTTCGTCCTGCAAGGTATTGACATTACAATGAATCAATACAACAAGTTAGGAAAGAAATGACAAATGAAAGAAACAGCAAGAATAGACAAATGGCTCTGGGCTGCCAGAATCTACAAGACACGCAGCATTGCAGCTGATGCCTGCAAGAATGGGCGCGTCACCGTGGGCGGCGTAAACAGAAAACCATCCTACATGATCAAGAGAGGAGATGTGGTCAGCGTGAAAAAGGCGCCTATCACCTACTCTTTTGAAGTGCTCGACTGCATTGAGCAACGAGTTGGTGCTAAAATGCTCTTCGCTGTCTATAAGAATGTAACCGACCCTAAGCAGTATGAACTGCTGGAAATGAGCCGCATCAGCGGTTTCGTGGACAGAGCCAGAGGTACAGGCCGTCCTACTAAGAAGGAACGACGTGCGCTGGATGCTTTCGTGGACCCAGCCATGTTCGGATTTGAAGATGAAGACTGGGAGGAAGAGGAATAAAAGTTGCGCAACCAGGATTCCTATTGGAATCTCATACGAATACAAGGGTTTCTGCCTGGATGCTCGCTACAACATCGGCAGCACCAAGGTTTTCGACAAAGGTGATGGTAACCACTCTGTATTCCAGTTGACACTCGGTTACAAGTTTGCTCTCTAAACTCAGAACTGAATAAGAATCATAGATTCAAAGAACTGTTTTTAAATGATAAATCAACGAGAACAGTTTAAATAAAAATCCCTCTCAACAAACCGGACATCGTCCTGTAAGTTGAGAGGGATTCTCTTTTGAATATGATTGAGTTTTTACTTTTCCTGATGATCCTCCTTGATTTCCTCTATATAGGAAACATCATTCGAAGAAGAAGGAGTTGATGAACTGATTTCTTCTGCCTTCGTCCATTTCCGCTTATTGTTGGCAATCTTGAATGCATCGATACATTCCACAACACCATAGATGAGCATGGTCCAGCCGATGATGAAGAGCGGTGCCGAGGCTATGGCTGAAGGTTTGATGACAGCAAGCAAACCAATCAGGAGAATGATGGAAGGAAAAATCCAATAAACAATTCCCACACGTCCCAACTTGCGAGCCGTAGCAAGATTCATAAACTGCGTCAATGCGCCCATAATCAGAATGACAGAAAGAATGAACATCAGACTGTTGATGAACGTATTAGGCATCAGAGCCAAAATCAAACCCAGACAGAGACTGCCTATTCCCACAATAGGAAAATGAGGAGTCAACCCCGTGAGCTGCTTTCCATTAGCATCATAAACAACACCTACTTTACCCGAATTCCTCTTGGCACAGAAATAGGTAACGATGGAAATGACTCCCGAGAGGAAAAACAACACACCGATGGCGATGGTAATCCAAGTAACCGTCTGATCACGATACTGAATGAGAAGTGCACCTACGATAATCGCACAGATTGCACGGAAAAATGAACTATGTATTACTTTCATTTCTTTTTAGATTAATATTCGACAAACTATTAAAAAAACTTCTACAAAAATACAAACTATCTTTGATAAATCCAACTTTTTTTGTAATTTTGTTGGCAAATTAAGGATATTATGACAAAATTGTATTTAGTTAGACATGGTGAGACTGTAGATAATGCAGCCCAGATTATGCAAGGACAAACACCAGGCAAGTTAAACACCACCGGCATTGCCCAAGCTGAGGAAGTAGCTCGCAAGATGGCCAATGACCACATTGATATATTCATATCCAGCGATCTCTACCGCAGCATCCAGACTTGTGAGATAATCGCCCTACCTCATTTTCAGGACGAGAAATCCATGAAACAAGCCATGATTACAACCCCACTGATACGGGAGCGCGACTGGGGCGATTTCACAGGTAAGTTCATCCCAAGTCTTCCCAAGAATCCGAAAGACTGGCCAGACAACATCGAATCTATCGAAAAGATGAAATCACGCGCACAGAATTTCCTCACCTGGCTCAAGGTGACCTATCCCGACAAAACTATTCTTGCCGTAGGACACGGCATTATCAACAAGGCTATTCAGAGCGTTTATTTCAAGCGCCCTATGAACGAGATAGAAAAGATGGGAAACGCAGAGGTAAGAGTTCTGGTCTTATAATCTGCTTCTATTCCCCACCTTATTATATATATAGAAGAATCCAAACTATAGAATACCCAATATCCTATATGAAGAAGATTCTATATTCACACTTAACATTTCACATTTAACATTTAAAAACCCCTCTCTTATGGCAAACAAAATCGCTTTGATTACAGGAGCTACCAGCGGTATCGGTGAAGCATGTGCACGCCGATTTGCCCAAGGCGGATACGACCTGATTCTTACAGGAAGAAACACAGGCAAGTTGGAAATCATCAAGAAAGAACTCGAAAATGCTTACGGCATTATGGTCCTTGCATTGGCTTTTGACATTCGCAACCGTGAAGCTGCCCAGAAAGCCGTTGATTATATTCCTTCACACATGAAGAATATCGACGTACTCATCAATAATGCAGGTCTGGCTCGTGGACTGGAACCAGAATACGAGGGAGACTTTGAGGATTGGGATCAGATGATAGACACCAATATCAAGGGACTTCTCACCATGACCCGCCTCATCGTGCCAGGAATGGTCAGCAGAAATCATGGACACATTATCAATATCGGAAGTGTTGCCGGTGATGCTGCTTACGCAGGAGGCAATGTTTACTGCGCCACCAAAGCTGCCGTCAAGGCAATTACAGACGGACTCCGTATCGACGTGGCTCACACCAAAGTGCGCGTCACCAATGTAAAACCAGGATTGGTGGAAACCAATTTCTCCAACATCCGCTTCCATGGCGACAACGCCCGTGCCGACAGAGTTTACGACGGAATCGTACCACTCAATGGTGATGATGTGGCAGATGTGGCTTTCTATGCAGCCAGTGCTCCAGAACACGTCCAGATAGCTGAAGTACTTGTGCTGGCCACCCATCAGGCAAACGGCACCGTCATTCATCGCAACTAAGAAATCCTCGCAAACAGAAAACGATTGCGAATAAAAACTCGAGTAGGAGAAAAACTAAGCAGTTTTTCTCCTACTTTTCGTTTTCCGACCTCTCACACCACCTTACATTTCAAACAGATTACCCGTTGCCACTGAATACGAAACCTTGCACTGGTTGCAGATATCAGTAATCGTAGCGCCACTTCCACTCAACGAGTAGAATACGCTCTCGCCTACCAACACATACTCCCAGGTGCGATTCATTCTATCCCCAGGCACCAGGGCATTGATTTTCTTGATCCATTCCACAGTAGCCGTCTGCTTCTGGCGCACGTTCACATCATCCACCTTGTCATCGCCCTTGGTCTCAATCAGATAAACCTTATCAGCCGTAGCCACGATGAAATCAGGATGATACGTTGCCATCAAGCCATCCTTCCTCACATAGAAGATGATGGCAAAGGAATGACCGCTCTCATTGATCTTCAGAAATCTTTCTACCTCGGCATCCCTATCCAGAAACTCGATGAATGCCTTTTCCAATCCTCCACCATGAGATGGATAACCCAGACGGGGATAGATGCACTTCTGCACCTCCATGGAATAAGACTCCCTCATCTTGATGGCTTTGAGCGAAGAGAAAGCCGTATGACTCACCTCAGCATCTATCGTGGTCAAGCGACTCTGCATCTTATAGATGGCCACGGCAAACTGCTCCACGATATGCTTCGTTACGATGCCATCCTTCGCCAGCAATATCTTCCAGTCGCTTCCCTGGAAAGGGTCGAAAGGCATGGCGAAAAGCTTCTCCCTGATGTACCAGTCCATCACCTGCACCGTTTGTGCCCCATTGATCTGAATGGTCGGGAAACCCTGGCGACGACAGTTTTCAAAGCGCAGGGTTACTACCCTCAGCAACTTCTGCAGATACTCATTATATCCGCTGGCATTGAAGAGATTGGCCGTTACCTTATACTTGCCAAAAGTGGTCTTGGTCAGAGATTCCTGCGATACGAAGGTCTCGCCCTCTTTTGCCAGGAACTTGCGGAGCAAAGGCAGCGGATACATCGTAAATGGCTGCAAATCTTCTAAATCTATTTCTGCATCCTCAAATTCATCGATGGAATCATGCAGGATAACCGGCCATTGGAAATCATACTTCTCAAAATCCTCACGAAGTCCCACGGTAAGAATATCGCCAGTGGCTCCTCCTGTACCCACGTCGCCTTCATCCACAGCCACCAAGCCCTGATCCTGCAAATCATCATAGAACTTGATGAAAGCCGGATGCTCCACAATGGACAAGGTGTCGATATAGGTGCGGGGAGGCTGATGGTTCTTCAAAACCCTGAGGCGGTCTTCACGCTTGATGTCGATATAATCAGACTCTCGCCACATCAGTCGCAAACCTCTGCCCACCAACTGCTCCAGCAGGATTGGCGCCTGCGAAGAACGGAGCGGAACGAGCACACAGATGTTGTTGACGTCGAAGCCCTCACGGAGCATCAGCACCGAGATGACCACCTTCGGACTCTTATACCTATCTATATCGAAGAGCTTCTTCTTGATTTCCTGCCATTCCTCATCCTTCACCTCGCCCTGCTTGTTGCTGTCGATGGTCACGATGTCTTCATCTTCCAGACCTTCCGACTTCAGAAACTCTTCTACAAAAGGAGATACCGTAGTGTCCTGACAGACGATGAGCATCTTCGGATTCTTAGACGCATCGTTCTTCAGGAATTCTTCTTCCAGTTTGTTCAGCTTGGTCAATCCAGCACGGAGCATCATGCGCTGACCCTCGCTCAGCCCTACCACCTTTCCCTGCTCATCACGCTCGGCGTTGTAATCCAGATTCTCCAGTTCGGTGAGTTCCTGTCGACGGTCGAGCAGCAACAGCTTCACCAGTCCCTGCTTCATCGCCATAGGCAAGTCGAAGTCAACGATGATATGCGGGAAGAAGAGTTTCACCTGCTTCTCTCCGGCACCCTTTGTATCAAAAGGAGTAGCAGAGAAATCCACCTGTATGAATCGTGTGCCCTTGGTGGCGCTGATGGCATTCAAGCCTCTTTGCCATTCCACCTCCTCGGTTTCGCCATTACGCTTGATTTCGTGGATATGATGAGCCTCATCATTGATTACCATCAAATCCTTTAAGCCCGCCAGATATTCCAGTTCGGTGCCACCCAAGGCACGGCGGTCGAGCATGCCGAGGTCGTTGCCCGCCGACTTGCCCGGACGGATAGGCAACAGGTCGCTGATGATTTCAGAAGGCGTCACCATGCTGGAATCGTCCATTTCCTCATCCTGCTCCTTCTCTTCCATCTGATTTTCAAACAGATGCCAGTTGGTCAGTGCAATCAGCCCCTCGCCAGTGGTTTTCTTGCCGATGCCATCCTCCTTGGTCACCACATTGTTCTGGATAAACGAAAACACCTCGTCACGATAACGCTCGGGGATGAACACATCCTGATTCATGTAGTAGTCGTTGGTCTGAGGGTCGCGATACTCCTCGTCGCGCTTCTTTCTGCCGCAGAAGGCATCCAGCAGACGGTCGTAAACAATCAGACCCGGAGCCACGATTAGGAACTTCTGTGTAAATCGTCCACTCTCCACATCCTCATGCCGGGCATTCAGCATCTGCCAGATTATCAGGGCATGCATCACCCACGTTTTTCCCGTGCCCGTAGCCATCTTCACAGCATACTTAGGCATCTGATATTTAGGCTTGGCAAGCTGAGCCAGGTCGGCCCTATCCATCAGTTCCGGGATGATGCCCTGATAGGCATCCATCACGCAGTTTTCTCCCATCACTTCGTGCAGATAGATGATATTGAGGATAGCCTGTCGCTGTCCCTCATGGAAGTTTCTCTCACGCTCGTTGCAGAAACCCTCTCCAAACCAATAGTTCAAGAGCGAAGCGGTGGTTGGGGTCACCTGCTCCAGCATCTCCCCACTCTTCCAGGCTGCATTGACCACATCGGTGAGTCGATGCGCCAATTCCAAAGATATATTACTTGAATTGATAGCCATAGTCGTAATCTCCTATTCGTTCTTAACACTAACACTTCACATCCAGGATAACCTGACTCTCGAATCCGAACACATCCACCGCCTTGACGCAGACTTTTCGCTCGTCCTTATGCGGCATGGCAATTCTGGTGGAATATACGCAGTGCAGCGGGTCGCTGTCGTTATCCACGTTCTCACGATAATCCTGCCAAGTGCTTCTGAAGGTATCGCCATCATAATCAGGGTCGATGCTCCAATATTCTATCAGCGAAAGAGGGTCCTGCTCCATCACCTGCTGCAGCTTCTCCTTGTCCTTATCATCCAGCGGGATATTATCTGGCGAGAGCAGCACATAGTTGTTGAGACTGATGTCGAGTTCATCCTCGCCATTGCTGTTCATGGTTACTTGCACTGGGTTCACCACCAGATACTGCAAAGAAGAGAAGCGCACGGTTTTGTCGGCGATGAGCTTCTTGAAACCTTTCTTAGATAGCTTGTCGAGCAGATCGGGCGGAATCACCAGCACCTCTACATTGCTGTTCTTATATTTCTCGATGGCTTGCGAGATGTCGAAGGCAAAGTTCCAACCGAGCACGATAACTTTATCCCAGTCGCCGCCAAGCAGAGAGGCCTTGGCTTCTACGGCACGGCGAACGGTAGCAGCAGTGGTCAGGCGGTTAGGACTATCCACCATCACCAGGTTTCGGGTGCCCTTGACGTAGCCAAAGTTTCTGTCGCTCACCTGTTCTGGGGAGAATGGCAAGGCACCGAAGAGGCCTAAGACTACCTGAGAGAGATCGCCCACTCGGCGGAGTTTCTTGTTGTTATGGAAAGCCTCTTTCTGATAGTCGCCGATGCTCTGATAGAGGAACGGATTTACTTCCTGGTCGATGAAACGCTTGCGCATGACGAGGGATGCCGGCTTGCCGATGTCACAGGTAATCCAGCGACGGCCCAGCTTTTCGGCAACCGCTGCTGTGGTGCCGCTGCCACCGAAGAAATCACAAACGAGGTCGCCTTCGTTGGAAGATGCCTTGATAATACGTTCGAGGAGTTTTTTAGGTTTCTGAGTTGCATAACCCACATTTTCACCAGGATATCGTGATGCTCGTTGAATATCAATCCACCAATCTTCAGGCACTTTTCCGTTCTCATTTAGAACTATTTCTGAAAAATTCATCCCTTCTCTTCCGATAACATTTCTAGTTGCCCTATCCAAACTACCAGCAGCATAAGGAATACGAATATCATCTTTATTGAATACTAATTTTGAATTGTTAGTATACCGAAATATCACGTCGTGTTTTTTAGGAAAATCAGAAGTCACATTAGAAGCAGCAGTATAGCACCAAACTATTTCGTTATGAAAGTTTTCTTTCCCAAATATTTCATCCAACATTATTTTAACATAATGTCCAACGTGCCAATCTATATGTACATAAATGGTTCCTCTTTCAGAAAGTAATTCTTTCATCAAAACTAACCTCGGATATAACATTTTCAGATAAGAGATAGTTCCTTCTTCCCATGTATCAGCATAAGCAAACTGCTCTATAACAGTAGGCTTCTGCTGTAAATCCAATCCTGGCAACTTAATCTTCGTTCTATAATCCGCCTTAGAATCAAACGGCGGGTCGATATAGATCAAATCCACTTTTCCCCTTAAAGAAGGCAAGCCCGTCTGAGGGTCTCCGGCAAGCAGCGCCTGCATGGTCAGGAGATTATCACCATACACCAGACGATTCATCCAACTCCCCCCATCCAGGGCGGCATTGAATGCATTAGGGATATTGGGAACTTGTCCACGGAAGAATCCGGAGACATCCTTGCGAGGCAACACCAGCTCATTGGTCTGTAACCCAATACGTGTGCCACTGCTCAATCGCTCGATGATGCGCTGAGCCTCTTGCCTACCTTCGCTTGCAATGCGAGGTAGCTCTTCAATCAATGATTTTGCCATAGCATTAAAGCTTAAATATAGTTTTAATGCGTAGCATGCTATTCTTTAAAACGAAGACTCCACCAAGCACCCAAACGCAAGAACGTGGACAGTTCAACTCATCCACGTTCAGAGGTACTTGGCGGAAACCTATGTATACAGACAAGTCGAACGCCCACGTATATCGCAGGCGCTCGCACATTTATTCATGTATACATTCTTTCCACCGCCAAGTTTCCTGAACGTTTATCGAATAAACAGCAAACGCTATTTTTTAACCCACAAAAACAGACGTCATCGCCCGAGGGCGAATCAATCCAAATGCAAAGTAAATGCAAACAAGCACAATGAAAGCCTGCTTTCAAATTGACGAGTGCAACTTTGTTTCTGCAAAGATACTGCAAAAAAAAGAGATTACAAAAAGAATCGCCACCTTTTTAATATTATCCCCCTGTTTTTGCTTGCGAAATCAAAATATTCTTCTCAAAATCTTTGGAGTATCAATTATTATCTGTAACTTTGCAAAGTGAAATGTTTAAAAATTACAATTATGGCAACACAAGTATTACAATTCAATCAGGCCCAACAGGCTGTGCTCAATGTTATCTCTTGTTTGCAGTCGGAACAAGACCTGGAAGACTTGAAACGAACATTAATAAAATTCATGAATGATCGCTTGCAGCGAGAAATGGATAAGCTTTGGGAATCTGGCGAAATGAGCAATGAAAAGTTGCAGGAAATGCAGTCTGAACATTCGCGCACAGCTTACAAATAGACAGACTATGCAGAGAAATATAGTCTTAGATACCAATTGTCTCTTGCAGATAATTGCAAGAAAAAGCAAGAATTATTTCTTATGGGAAGGATTCTTGAATGGAGACTATTGCCTTTGCTATACAACAGAAATACTAGAAGAATACGAAGAAATACTTTGTCTTAAAACAAATCGTTTAATTGCAACTATGGTATTGGAGATTATAACTCAAGCTCCGAATACCCAAAGAATTGATGCTCATTATCACTGGAATCTTATTACCCAGGATCCCGATGACAATAAGTTTGTGGATTGTGCAGTCTTTGCCAATGCCGATTTCATTGTATCTGATGATAAACATTTCAAAGAAGTAGAAGACATCGATTTCCCTATAGTAATAGTAGTGAGATTAGAAGAGTTTGCCAGATTATACCGAAATCTTGATGCAAACTAATAGAAGAAACAGAATCGCTGCCTCCAAGCATCTCAGGAAAATGCAAGAAGACCATATCATTATTCTATCCGATTAATTCACAAAGAAAAATCCTCGCTACGAACACAACGATTCGTAACGAGGATTTTTATTGCTAAGACAATTTGCCTGAGAACGATTATTTGTCGAGTTTCTCCACCAATCCTGTCACATAACTGCAAAGGATTCCGATACCCTTCTCGTTTTCACCACCCTGCGGAATGATGATGTCTGCATAACGCTTGGTGGGTTCGATAAACTGCTCGTGCATAGGTTTCAGCACCTTCAGATATCTGTCCACAACCATCGAAACCGTACGACCTCTGTCTATTGTATCGCGCTGGATATTGCGGATGAGTCGCTCGTCAGGGTCAGCATCCACGAAAACCTTCAGGTCCATCAGGTCACGCAGCTTCTTGTTGAGCAAGGTCATGATTCCCTCGATGATGATGACCGGCTTCGGTTCCACATGGATTGTCTCCTTCTCACGATTACATTTCAGATAACTGTAAGTAGGCTGTTCGATAGCAATTCCATTGCGTAAATCAGCCAACTGCTTATGGAGTAATTTCCAGTCGAAAGCATCAGGATGATCGAAGTTGATAGCATGTCGCTCCTCATCCGTCATTCCCGTCGTGTCATTATAATAGGAATCCAGAGGAACCACAGCCACATAATGAGGAGGCAAAGCATCCACGATTTTCTTGACCACAGTTGTCTTGCCCGAACCGGTTCCTCCTGCAATACCGATAATCGTTATTTTATCTTTTTCCATAGATTCGTTAATATTAATTTATTGTACGCGTACCTTATTATATATATAGAATAAACCCAGAGATCTCATCAGAAATCAAAGAATATCATCAAACATTCTCTTGTAGAATTCTGCTTTTTTCTCAACTGCCAAAGGATAAGCCCGGCTGCTGCTCGGCATTCTATAGAGCCTCAACGTGCGATTCTCGAAAGAAAACTCCACGTATCCTCCCATGGCAGGAGTCTCAGTAATACCATAATGTTCAGAAAACACCTTGGTAGCCAACTGTCCTGCCGTCAGCACCGCTTTACATTCTGGCAAAGCTCGCAGCATTCCATCCAGATCAGACTGTTCCACGATTTTCAAATCCTTGTCAGAAGCCGTATTCTTGGTACGAATCACTTTCTGCGCCGTATCAAAGAGAGCAACTCCCTTTTCTCCAAGAAATTTCTTGATAGCCTCCAGCCTGTATTGCTTATGCTCTACATCCACGAAATGAAGTTTATCTCCAAAAAAGATAATTCCAAAGATGCGCCACATATCATTCTGAAAATTAGGATAATACCAGGGAATGCACCAGCGCTTGGGTGAAGGCGGGAAAGTACCGAGCATCAGGAGATACGCATTCTTGGGTAACCAAGGTTCGAAAGGATGATTCTCTATCATTTTCTTTCCTTATTTTTTTACCTTTTTACTTTTTTACCTTTTTACCTTTAAAAATCACTTCACTTCCTTGACCAGGTACATGACTACAGGCAAGTGGTCGCTGAAACCATTGAGCCATCTGCCACCAGCCTGAGTGCGCAGCGGAGCACCCTTGTACTGACCTTCCTGCTGGATAAGATAATCGCGGCGGAAAACCTGATGAGCAAAATACTTCAATGTAGAGAAATCCTTATTCTTAGCATCCTTGTTGAGCAGGTTTGGCGTAATCACAATCTGATCGAAGAGATTCCAGTTGCCATTATAGAATAAGGTGCCCTTACCCTGCTTGGCCAGAATATTATACCATGGATTGTACATATCGTTTGGTCCAACCTGACTGATCTCCGGTTTGGCGCTCAACACCTCATGCATACTCTTATTGGTAGGATCATCATTCATATCGCCCATTACAAACACCTTCATATCCTTGTTGATGCGGAGCAGACTATCCTTGACTGCCTTGGTTTGGCGAGCACCCGACTCCCGATAGAACGGACCAGAGAAACGGCTTGGCCAGTGACAAACGATGACAGCCACATCCTCACCTGCCATTTCACCACGAACAGTGAGGAAACCACGAGTATAATAAGCACTGTCCTTAGCCTTCTCCTGAACATAAGGCACTAACTTTACATTCTTCACAGAGAAAAGAGAAGGATTGTAGAGGAAAGCACAATCAATGCCACGACGGTCTGGACCCTCTATATGACAATATTTCATATTACGGGCCTTCAGAGGAGCCTGCTCTATCAAGTCGTCCAGCACTTTATGATTTTCCACCTCTGACAATCCGATGAAAGCACACCCCACCTTAGGCAACTTATCTGTACCCATATCGGCAAGCGCCTTGGCCATGTTGCGCAACTTATTGGTATATTTCATTCCGTTCCATCCCTTGGCAGGAAGATATTCGTAATCATTCTTGCCCTCATCATGGCAAGTATCGAAGAGATTCTCCTGGTTATAAAAACCTACAGCATAGAGATTGAATCGTTTCTGCCCTTGGGCAAAAGCAGCCAAGCTGACTATCAAGAAGGCCGCAAACATCAATACATTTTTCTTCATAAATTTATTATTTTATTTAGATTATCAAAAATCTTAAGTTAGTAAATGTGCGAAAACTCGCTATCTGAATGCAAATATCGGCATTTTATTTGGAAAAACCGCATACTTAATCAAAATTTAAACGAAAAAACTTTTAATTTTAAAAAATATTTTGTTACTTTGCAGACATTATTAGTAATTAAACTATAAACTATGCAACAAAAGGTAAAATTAGCAATGCTTGCGCTCTGTTATGGTCCGCTGGCTTTTGCACAGAATGTTGAGCAAAAGGCTGCATCCAACCTGGACGAGAACGCATTCACATTCACCGAAGCACAGTTGGGTGAGGATGATGACATGTCTCAGAATGTAACCATTCTCAACTCTACCTCTAACGTTTATGCATCAGAGGCAGGATACCTCTTCTCTCCTATGCGTTACCGTTATCGTAGCTTCAATCAAAAGTATAACGAGGTTTACATCAATGGAGCACCTGTCAACGACATGGAAAGCGGCCAGTTCCGTTTCTCCAACATCGGTGGCTTGAACCGTTTCTCCAGAAATGTAGATTTTGCTTTGCCTTTCGAAGGAAACAACTATTCTATGACAGGCATGGCTGGTAGCAACAACTACGACTTCCGTGCCGGAAGCATGCAAGTGGGTCAGTATGCCTCAGTTGCTGCTGCCAACAGAAATTACACACTTCGTGGTCTCTACACTTACAGCAGCGGTTTCAACGACCGTGGCTGGGCATTCAGTGCCGGTCTCACCTACCGATGGGCCAACCGTGGTTATGTGGAGGGTACATTCTACAATGCTTTATCTTACTACATCGGTGTTCAGAAGAAGTGGAACAATGGTCACTCCCTGAGTATCTCTACCTGGGGCAACCCTACCGAGCGCTCTACCCAGGGTGCTTCTACCGACGAGGCTTACTGGCTCGCCAACGACCGTTACTACAACCCTTACTGGGGTTATCAGAACGGCCACAAGCGCAATTCGCGCGTTGTCAACGACTTCTCCCCTTCTGCTATCGCAACATGGGACTGGGACATCAATGATAAATTGAAACTCACAACTTCTGCATTTGCCAAGTACTCTATGTACAAGAGCACCAAGCTCAACTACAACAATGCAGAGAACCCACAGCCAGATTACTGGAAGAACATGCCAAGCAGCTACTATGACATCTGGAATCCTTCTTCTGTCAACAACAACCCTAATACATGGCAGAGCTGGAAGAACTCATACGATTTCTGGACAGCAAGCAAGGCTAACCGCCAGATTGACTGGGACCGCCTCTACTATGCTAACGAAAATGCAGCAAAGGCTGGCAACGAAACAATGTACTACATCCAGGCTAAGCATAATGACAACTTGAACCTCACCTTGTCATCTACGCTTACTGCAAAGGTAACCAAGAACTCCAAACTGGTGAGCGGCTTCATCTTAGCCAGCAACAGCAACCGCCACTACCAGACTTTGGAGGATATGCTTGGCGGCTCTCTCTTCCACAACATCAATAATTACGCTCTCGGAAAGTATCCAGCTACTGATCCAAGAGTTCAGTATGACTTAAACCGTCCTAACGCCCCAGTCAATGAAGGCGACAAGTTCGGTTACGATTACAAGATTGAAGTGATGAAGGGATTGCTCTGGACATCTTACACTGCAGAATTAGGCAGATTCCAGACTATGTTCAGCGCAAAGTTGGGTCAGACCAATATGCGCCGTCATGGCTATATGCGCAATGGTATGGCTGCAGAAAACTCTTATGGCAACACCGGAAGCGCCAGAATGGGCGAAGGTGGTGCCAAGGGTAGCATCAGCTTCGATGCCGGTCGCGGTCATGCGTTCAAATTAGGTATTGGCTACGAGTGGCAGCCACCTAAGGCTAACACTGCATTCGTATCTCCTGAGATCCAGAATGACTTCGTGAGAGATCTGCATGATGAGCATATCTTCAGCAGCGAGTTCGCTTACCAATACCAGAACTCATGGATGCACGCCAACCTGAATGCATACTATAGCCGTCTTGACCACGTTACTGAGTGGCAGAACTTCTACAGTGATATGGACAACTCGTTCGTATATTTCAGTCTTCCTGGTTTGCAGAAGGAATACTATGGTGTAGAATTGGGTCTCGACTTCAAACTCACATCTTTCCTCAACTTCAAGGCTATCGGTACTTTGAGCGACAACAGAATCCTCAAGGATATTGAGACTACACGTTCTGAGTCTGTCACAGGCGACTTGAATACTGAAATGACATATATTAAAGGTATGCGCGAGAGCGGAACTCCTCTCAACGTAGGAAGCCTTGGCTTGAGCTATCATGCTGGTGGCTGGTTCATCGACCTCAATGCCAACTACTACGACCGTATCTACCTGTCATACGCACCTATCTACCGCACCCAGTCTGAGTTGTCTCGTCTCAACGCATTCGACAACTTCGGCAACCTGATGCCAGGTTATACAGACCAGGCTAAGGGTCATGGTGGCTGGATGGTTGACGGCAGCATCGGCAAGAGCGTACGCTTGAAGCACGGCAGCTTGAACTTCAACTTGATGATTACCAACATTCTGAACAACCAGAAGATTGTATCTGGCGGTTATGAGCAGAGCCGAAGCGATTTCTCAGGTAATGGTGAGAGCAGCAAGGAGCGCGTTTACAAGTTCTCCAAGAACCCTAAGAAGTATTACGTATTCGGAACAAATGGTATGTTCCAGGTTTCTTATAGATTCTAATAAAAAGGAAAGATATGAAAAAAATATTATTCATAGCAATGGCTTTTGCCAGTATGTTTTTTGCATCTTGCATGGGCGATGGTTATGCTGATCCTGATAATACGATCAAGGTGCCTGCGGCTCCTGTCGGTGACAATAATATCAAGGAGAAGAATGTCATCACAATTGCACAGCTGAAGGAAGACTACAACAGCCTCATTGCTAATAAGAGATATGAACAGATAGACAAGGACATCCAGATCAAGGGTTATATTACCGGTAATGATCTCGGTGGAAACCTTTACAACGAGGTTTGTCTGCAGGACGAGACGGGTGGTATCTTGGTTTGCATCAACAAGGGTGCTCTCTATGGCGAACTTCCTGTTGGTCAGCAAATCCTCATCAATCTGAAGGGCCTCTACATTGGTGGTTACGGTTCTCAGGCTGAGTTGGGCGGTGTCTATACCAACAGCACTACGGGTGCACAGTCTATCGGTAAGGTTGACCGCTACGAGTGGAACAAGCATTTCAAGATTTTGGGTTCTCCAGACGCAGCCAAGGCTGAAAGTTTGGTAGAGGTGTTCGACAAGACCAAGATCAAGGATGCTGACTATCTGAAGTCTTGCTCTGGCAAGTTGATGCGCATTGAGAATGTACAGTTCTCTCAGGCTGACGGTAAGGCCGTTTATGCCCCAGAGACAGAAAAGGACAAGACCAACTGCGTGAACCGCAACCTGACTGATGCAGAAACCAAAACACCTATCAGTGCTTCCAATCTCTTGGTTCGCACTTCAGCTTATGCCAAGTTTGCCAATGTTGCTTTACCAAAGGACCCTGTCAACATTACAGGTATTTTCACCCGTTTCAACAATGTTTGGCAGATTCTGATCCGTACAAGCAATGATGTTGAGACAGCGCTGAATGTTCCTGGTGGAACCAAGGAAGAACCTTACACTGTAACCAACGCGCTCAAACTCATCAATGCTGGTAAATATACAACGGATAAGGTTTATACTACCGGAATCATCTGCGAGGTAGGTAGCGTTGATACAGGCTCGTATGGTAATGCTACATATTCTATCTCTGAAGATGGAAAGGCAGTTACCGGCAAGATGATCAAGGTATTCCGCGGCTTCAATCTCGACAACCAGAAATGGACAGAAGAGACAAAGGGCACCCTTGCCGTAGGAAAGAAGGTTGTCATCTGTGGAGCATTGACGATGTACAATGGCACTCCAGAAATTGACAGCGGAAACTACCTCATCTCTATCAAGTAATTCATCCATTAGAAATTTTTAAATAGAATAACAATATGAAAAAGATTATATATTCATTGTTTGTGTTGGCTATGGCAGCCTTTACTTTCAGCAGTTGCGAGGACGTTCCTGCTCCTTACGACATGCCTACTAAGCCAGAGACTCCAGAACTTTCAACAGATGGAACTGAAGCCAACCCATATACAGTAGCTGATGCAAAGATTGCAGCTACGGGTACTAATGTTTTCGTAAAGGCTTTCATCGTAGGTTATGTACCTGACAAGGCCCTGAATGAAGCTATCTTCGGCGATGCTGCAAGTGCAGAAAATGCTCCAACAAACATCTTGGTCGCTGCAAGTGCAGATGAAACCAACGTAACAAACTGTATGCCAATCCAGTTGCCAGCAGGTGCTATTCGTACTGCACTCAACCTCAAGAACAATCCTGGCAACTTGAAGCAAGAAGTGATTCTCTGCGGTAATATTGAGACCTACTTTGGTGCAACTGGTTTGAAGAGTGTTGCCTATGCTAAGATTGGAGCCAAGGAATTTGGCACAAAACCTGGCGGTTCAACCACTACTCCAGATACTCCTTCAACAGGTAAGGGTTCTGCAAGTGATCCATACACCGTAGCAGAAGCTATCGCAGCCATCAAGGCAGGTGCTCCTACCTACGAGGTTTACTTGACAGGTATCATTTCTGAAGTTGATTATTACAATGAAACATATAAGAGCCTTTCTTACTACATCTCTGACAATGGTAAGAGCAAGGACATACAGGTTTATTCTGGTAAGGGTTTGAATGGTGCAGACTTCACATCTAAGGATGATTTGAAGGTTGGTCAAAAGGTAACTATCAAGGGTATTATCAAGGCATTCAATAAGAATGGTACCGATATCATGGAGGTTGACAAGAACAGCACTATCATCAAGATAGAAGGCGAAGGCACTGGCGGTGAGGTTACTCCAAAGCCAGAAACTCCTGATACAAGTAAAGGCATCATCATCGATGGTACTACCGTTACTTTGACCAATAGCGCTGCTACTGCTGGCGAGAGCATCAAAGTTGATTTTTCTACCCTTGGCTATCAAAACCAACAAGATGTTGAGAAAATCGAATTGTCAGATGGCACCATAATCAGTTTCGACAAGAACGGCGAGTCTAATGGTCCTAAGTATTATAATGCAACCAAAGGCATCCGTGTATACAAGAACAACAAGATTATCTTCAACGGTAAGAATACCATTGCCAAGATTGTCATGACTTGCGACAGTTATAGTGGCACAAACTATGTAGGTAACGAAACTGCTACCATTACATTCTCAGGCAACACCGCCACATATAACAATGTTTATACAGAAGCAACAGGTGGTGGTGTTCAGCTTCGCATAAAGACCGTAGAAATCTTCTATGCCAAGTAAAGAAAGCAACATCACATAAACACATACATTTCCCCATTGTCTCTCATCAGGCAATGGGGATTTTTGTTTCAGTAATGTCCAGCTATGCCCTTCAAGCGGTCCCTCGATGAACACGTGATGGGGAACTGGGGAACAAGAGACGAGCAACGAGGGATCACGAGGCGGGCAACGAGTGCCCAAACAGAGAACCGCAATTTGGGCAATATATCTGTGATAATAAAAAAAAGAGTAAAAGAAAGAAAAACATCAGGAAATATTTGGCAGAAA
>CAMBBY010000002.1 GCA_945863825.1 uncultured Prevotella sp.
CGAGATTCGCCTTAGTCTCGTGGGCTCGGAGATGTGTATAAGAGACAGACGTTGTTCAAGGTCTTTGTTCAAAATGGTTCGCCAGTTGACGATGAGTAATCCGTGAGGATTGTTGTCCGTCCTCGGTACTCGCTTCAGGAATCCCTCGGTGACAAGTTCTCGCATCAGAACACTGGTTCTACGCTCAATTCGCTGTCGCCCATAATAGGTAAATGCCATTGTCTCTTTGTTGAAGGAGATACTGTCACAGAAAATGCTGAACAGCACTGGTTCCCATGATGTTGCCATAAAATCCTTTCTCCTTTAGGGCATTATACTGTGCAAGACCTGTCTCGTCAATGAGGCACATGGCTTTCTCCATCGTATATTTGATGTACTTGTCATCAGGAGCAAGGGTGAAGAAATAGTGATGGAACATCTCAACATGGCTCTTTGCCTCTACATTGAGTGTTTCTTCCATCGTACTGCGGTTCACAAGGATTGGTACGTTGCCATCAAGCACATACACCTTCTTTTGGGCATCATTCACCATTCCTCTCGCTGCCCAGATGCTTCCCAAGGATATGACAATGCACCCTAACAGGAACAGGCTACTGATGATGAGCACCAGTTTGATTTTGTTTTCAATATTCTTAATTACCATTGTTATTTATCGTTTTTGTTGCAGTTTTGTTACGTGACTGCTATTTATTTTCGTTTTCGTCATCGTTATCGTTGGGTTACACGCCAATTACTCGGCTTGCGGATTGTCTCATACTTGTTGCCACACCTTCACCGAAGGCTCGGGTTGAGAAGGCGGTATCACCTTCAGGAATCATCCATGCGGCAAGGTCAGGAACAAGGTTCAAACATTTGAGTGCCACTACACTGGCTGCCATCAGATAACCTGCTGAGAAGAAAGCATTCTGCAAATAGTTGACTATAGTCTCATCGGATGCCGTTACTGCTGCAAGGTCGTTGTACTGGATATTTATCACAATATCAAAGAGTAACAGTACGTAGAAACCTACGAAGTATAGCATGGCTCCATAGAAATGGACGGTCAGATAACGTGTAATCCACTTTGCCCAGGCTCCTTCCCATTTAGGTAGAAGGCTGAATGCCCATTGTATCGGTCCGAAAATGGTCAACATACCCAGAAGTATCTGCTGGCAGTATATCGTTCCCCACCAACCTATACGGAAAGTGATCAAGGCTATCAGCATGATGACTTTGTCAATCAGCATCACGAGTCCTGCCGTGGTACTGGTCATCTCTGCCTTGACGATATTCTTCTCATCTTCGGCGGCTGCATCAGCATCTGTTACATCCTGCACACTGCTTTGGGCAAGGAGGTTGCTCACAGCATTGCTGGCGGCTTTGATAGTGGAGATGGGATCGGATGCTTCATCACCTAACTGATACATCAGTTGCTGGACATCATCCATTCGGTCTTCCACCAATGCGGCTTCTGCTTCATAGAGATCATGGGTATAACTGCCTATGGCATTCGGAACATAACTTAGAAAGTCCAAAGCACACCAAGTGCTGTTACCTCCTGCTATGCCAGTGTCTGCAGGTGGGTACCACCAGCAGAGGACAATACTCACCACCAGAGGCTTGAAGAGTTTCATCACATCGAGGGGTTCTCGCTTCACCATCATCTTATAAGCCATGTTGGCACACATGATGATGGCAAACAGTCCTGCCAGTGCCATGGACATCTGTATGATCCACCAGAAGGGGCCTTGTCCTCCTGTGAATGTGGCATCTGTCAAGAACTCATTCGTGCGGAAGATTACGTCATCAATCTCTTCTTCGAGGAGGTTGATACCGAAATCTACTGCTGTGCTGTCATTGCTCATTTGCTATTCTGTTTATTCGTTTGTTATTCTGTTTCCACCACCGGCAGATACTGTGGCATCGTGCCATCTGTTGTAACCTGCGGTAGCATTCTCATTCACTCTATGCTGGAACCTTGCCAGTGTAGCCACAAGTTTGTCAGCTTGGTTCTTTGTGGCAAGGTATCGGATTCTTAGAAGCAGATTGTCATTGCTCGCAACAATCTCATCATAGATGGCGAGGTATTGCTTTTGCCTCTCACTATTCGGCATGTAGGCTTTCTTCGTGGTCTTGATGGCAAAGTCATACATACTTGATAGTTCTGTCCAAGCCTCTATTTCCTGTCTTGAGGTTCGTCCCGTGAGGAAACTTACATTAGTCTTGAAGGCTTGCAGTTTGCCTTCTATCTTGCTTCCTTCTGTCAGCCAAGCCACATCTACCTCTCTGTCGGCTATGTTCATGGCCTCTATCTTGGCGCGACTTTCGAGGTCTGCTTGAATGGTATCAGCATATTCCTCCTGAGGGAGTGAAGCTGTGCTTGCTGCAAGGCGTAGCGTGTTCTTTACCGAAGTGGCGTTCTTTGCCCCCCTCTTGTAGCTGTTGTGCATCAGGGCATAATACCATTCCGGGGATAGTGCTCCCGAGCCGAGTTCCATCACCTTAATCTGTTCCTCTTTCGATTCATCATGATTATAGGTCATGGTTTGAGCCCATGTTTGGCTACCTATGCCAAGCATCAGCACCATGGATAAAATCAATTTCTTCATCTTCATTGTTCTCTTTGTTTAATAATCCAGGAGGTTGCCGGCTTCTCGCCATCTGCCGAAGGCATCTTCTGCAACCTGCCTAATGGTTTTACTTCTGTATATCTCACTCTTCCAGTAACTGGTTCTTGCCTGTATGAACTTCCACGTCTGGTAATAGGCAGAGTTGACGATTTCTTTTATCCTATCCAGCGACTTATTGATGTTATCTACCATCAGCATCATGCTGGCTGTGGTGCAACATACCTTTCCACTGGCATAAAGAGCAAGTGTCGATACGGATAGGTAGAGGTTCTGACATTCTTCGGCAAGATTGGCGATAGCTCGCATGTTGACGGTCAGCAACAAAGTGTCGGCTGTTTCAATGCGTCCTCGCCGGAGGATCTTATCGTTGTAGTCATTGAGCATGGTCCTGTATTTGCCAATCTTGTCCGAAACGGTATCATACGTCCGATAGACATTGAAGCCTGTGCTCACTGTGTTATACACCAAATCTATGATGTCAAAGGCTCTGGTGTATTTGTCCAACTCTATATTGATGTCCCGATATTCTCGATTTGTCACCTTACTGGCTTTATGCAACAGAGCGTTACTTGTTTCCAAGGTGCTTCGTGTCAGCAATAGGCTTCGTTGCTGCTTGTGGTCATAGATGTACGCCTCAATCGTTGGAATGTCACGAGGGAATACTTGTGCTGTAGCGGACTTAGGGAACAATACTGCCATAAATAGCAACATCCATAGCCATCTGATCTTTATATGTTTCGTTCTTTGCATGATTACTGAATTATTTTAGCGTGATTTGAGAATGATTTAGGAATGATGGTTGTCATTCTTCCTCATCTTCCTGATAAATAGCGTTCTGGCTTCCACCTAATCGCATCCACCGTCTTCGGCATTGTTCTGCAATGCTCATCTTCCGGTCTCTGTCGGCATTGAGCTTCGGCAGAAGGTCTTTGATCCAAGCCTTGTAGCTATGTTTGTAATGGAGGAACTTCTCTACCATTACCAGGTCGGTATAGATTCTTGCCAATCGTGCTTCGATGCTTCGGGCTATCTCCAGACGATCGCTTGCCCATAGCAGATGATACGTTCCATCGGTATCTTCTGTTTCAACAGCAGGAGTCTTAGAGTATTCTACCGTCACATCGCAATTTGGGTATTGGCGTTTGAGTTCGCTGATCTTCTGATTGACGAGTCTTGCATTCTCATCATCGCTCTTGTTCGTGTCGAGCTCCATAATCTCTGCTACATTGGAGTCTTCCCAATCACTCGTGAGTTCCCAATCGATCTGGACGATTGCTCTGTGAATCTTGATGCCCAGGAAATACTTTGGCTTTCGCGCTATGCTGACTGTCGCCTTGAAGGTTACAGTTCCTTTGACGCTTCCGACTGTTCCTGATCTTATAAAGGTGTAGCCTGACCATGAGCCGCTGCCTGTCCATGTGATGTGGTAGGCGTTTTGCATATTCTGCATAAGGGCAGGTATTCGGGTGTAGTCATCCGTCACTTCCTTTTCGCCTTCCTCGGCTTCGCTGATGGCATTCTGAATGTCTCTTATCTGACGGTTGATGTCATCCAACTGGCTTTGTAAGTTCCTAATAGTATCTCTGTTGCTGTTGTACTGGCTCTGATATTTCAGATACTCTTCCTGAGTTTCCGCTTTGGACATCTTTCTCAGGAGTTCACTATTCTCTGCGTTTAGTGCATCCATTCGATTCTGGATAGATGCGGCCTGACCTTCGAGGGATGTTTTTTGAGTTTTCAATTCACTTGTTTGTACACCATCATCTGCATGAAGGGTTGTTCGCATAGAGCAGTCTTTGGTGTGGTTGCTTGGATTACTACCACAACTGCTACACTTGTATGTGGTGCTTCCTTTACCCAAAGTTCCACCATCATGACAGGTAACGGTGAAGGTGGCAGAACTTGCTCCTGCTATCTTTCGGGCATCAGAAGCGGTATAGTATCTTCTTGTGTCATAACCTATATAATAGGTGTAGTTGGCTTCTGTTGGATGTGAGTCGATGTAATGCTGGAGGTCATCGATGTTATTGATTTCCGTATGCTCTCCATTGGCATTGTATTGATCCAAACGTGCATTCATCTGTGCCATGAAGGTGTTCCAGTCCATGCTGTAGCTGTCAAAGATTTCCTCATAGACTTCTTCCCTTATGTCCCAGCTCCTGGTTACATGGATCTCGTAAGCGTATGCCTTGGCATATTGTCCGCTTTTACTTTTGCTCAGAACGTATGACGATGACCAATAGCTTATGTCATACGTATTGACATCATCTGTGTTGTTTAAATGTTGAACACGGCTTCGACTCCATCCGGCATGTGCCTCAGAGTTCTGCAACGCTGCTTCTCTCTGGGATGATGACGGATAGAAATTCGGATCTTTCGTGTCTATTCTATACCAATGGTCACCATACAGAATACTGTTGTCATCTGTCGGTGGGTAATAATCACAAAGATTTTCTGATCCATAGTCGCGTCTGTAGATATAGACTCGCTGGGTATAATACCGTCCCTCAGAGGCATCCTTGTAATCGGTTATCCATCGGGTGAGGTTGTAGTCACTTGCCTTGAAGAGGTTGCTGATATTATCCTCACCCATGAGTGTTGTCAGAAGCTGACCTGTAGAGAGGTCTTTGAACTCACCATACATATTAGAGGCATTATCGACCATCGTCAGGATGCTTCCTAACTTCTCCTGCAAAGAACCATCGAAATTGGAACCTTGCATCAGGTTATCCACACTACTGGTATAGCCTGCTCCTGCCAATCCAACACCTTTACTTATCAGATTATCAATGTCTGCCTTCAGATTTTCTTCTGTAAAGGCATTCTCTATGTCATCACCAAGGTGCTCGAAGAGGTTCTTCCAATCCACACTACCAAGGTTGGTAATATTGAACACAGATTTCAGTTGATCTGAGATTTCTACAAAGGCAATATCCCTAAAACTGAGGGAACTGTTTGTGACTACACTCTCAAACTGCTGGCAGAGTGATTTTACATCCTCACAGGTCTTCAGCAAGAAACTGCCCCAATAGATGGCTGTAGCAGGATCCTTTACCATGAGTTCGGCACATTGTATGGTCTTTGGGATGATACGTCTGCTGACAATGTTATAGATTCGCTTGTAATAGCGGTTTTCTTCCTCACAATTCCACAAGCCAAGATTGGTGAGGGCTTTCCGGTCAAGGTACTTACTGGCAAAGATACCGGCACTGGCTACCTCTGCAGCCTTGTAACTATCATAGATCTTCTGCAGATTTTCATTGTGAAGCATCTCCATGGCGTTCTCCGTGGTATAGGCTTCACTCATGGCAGCCATGGTCTGATAGTCCACATTGATACTATAGTACTGTGCCCTGACACTAACAGGTAGTGCCAGGGTAAGTACCATAATTATTATGTGAAGAAATCTGTTCACTTCTGCTTTTTCTTATGACGGACAACGATTTATGCCTCAATCAGTTTCTTTTCATAGAGGTTATGCATACGGAAAATGAAATCTTTGGCAGCAGCAATGGAATAGTCGATTCGCAAATCTCCAATGACTTGACCGCCAAGACGGAGGTACTCCTCTTTTGCCAGATTGTAGAAGCGTTCCTCCCAATCGATGCAATCAAGAGCCGAAGGAGAGTCTTCTTCCTCTTTTTCGTTTTCTTCTGCATCTGTTGGTTGCTCAGGGGTAGACATTCCTATAATCTCATAGAGTCTATCCTTGTAAACAGATAGCAGATCGTTATGGTTAAGAAGACCTTCATTTTCTTGTATCTCAGAAAGTTTCTCCTTCGACATGCCAAAATGATAGCCATATGTTGAGAGCTCGTGCGAAAGGCGCTCTATACTGATTTCCCCTAACTTTGGAATACCCAAGAGGTGATGACGCTCACGTAGGCAAAGCTGACCTATGGTTGTAATACCCGCTCCTTCAAGCAATCGGGCTATTCTAGCTGTCTCATAGGGATCCTTGATGATTAACTCTCTAATAGAATCCTTAGGCGTAAGGACTCTAATCTTTAATTTCTTGTCGTTGATTTTGTACTTCATATTCAATGCTTTTGTTTTTCTTTCAGGTTCAATACATGTCCTTTCTTGTTCACCTCTCGTGCAAAAGCGATTGGGGCTGCTATTCCTGAGCGATCCCAATCTCTGCAATAGGCTTTGATGGCATCCTTATGCGAGCATTTGAGTTCTGCCTTGTAGAGTTTGAGGGCTTCCTTCTCTGCTCGCTCTGTGGTATAGGTCATATAACACTCATGCGGTTCTTCAACTCCATAGACTTCACTGACGATTCCTCTTCGGATGAATACTTCACGGAAGAAGGCGCGTCCTTCCTTGTTGTCTAGGCGGTTAATGGTGAATATCTTTCGACATTCCACATCAGTAAGTCCGAGGATGGTCTTGATGTCATCAAATCGTTCCTTAAACTTGCCTTGATCCAACAGGATGGTGATGTCGGAGTTGTTGATGATGGCTTCCTTCACGATAGGGCTACCGATAATATCCTGCAACTCCTGCGTCACGACACCGACCATTGCCCAGAACTTACGGGCTGTCTTGTAGAGGTACTTGATGTACTCTGCCATCATTGGACTTGCAACGGCTTTCCATGCCTCTTCGATGACGAGCACCTTACGGTTCTTCTTGATTCTCATCTTCTGGATGAATACGTCCATGATGATGAGTGTCACCAAAGGGAAGAGTATCTTACTGTCCTTGACATTATCGATCTCGAAGACGATGAAGGTCTCATCAAAGAGGGTTGAGTCAACATCCTCGTTCAACGTTCGCTCGTAGATACCTCCTTTGTAGAAGAGTCCCAGGGCGAAGGGATAGTTGTTCAGATCGACACCCGTCAGATGGTTTTCCCTACAGATATTTGGCAATCGGACGATACTGTACTCATAGAAGGTGTTGAACGATAAGCCTTCAATTACCTGAGACCTACGCTTGTCTTCCATGTCCTGTATCTCCTTCCATATCTTCTGGTCAATATCGGGATCGTTACTCTTACCCTCACTGATGGCTTGAAGCATGAACTTCCTATGCAGAGATTCCTTCTGCGTCTCGTTGTACCCATGGAATCCTGTGAAGTAGGCTTCATAGTATTCCTTGATACATTGCTCGATAAGCTGCTCTTCTATCTTGGTCGGTACAGCATCGTTACCTTTCCATATCAGCATGATAAGGTTCTTCAGGAAGTCCATCTTCTCGATGTTCAACTCTTCCTGCTTGATGCGGAAAGGGTTCATCGTGATTGGATTCTCTTCGGTATAGCTGATATACTTGCCTCCAACATAGTCACAAAGTCCTTCATAGGAGTTACCGGTATCGACCATGACCACATCGGTGTTCTGTTCCCAAAGCTGACGGATGACGCAGTTCATGTGGAAGCTCTTACCGCTACCACTTGGACCGAGTACAAAGAAGTTGGAGTTATCGGTGTGCTTGGTCTTTCCTTCCTTACCACTGATGTCGATGGCTACTGGTACTCCCTGGCGGTCAGTATAATAGACCTTCAAGGGCGTGCCTTCGCTCTTGGGCAGTTTCTCCTTATACATCAAACAGCTGGCTGCATCACTCAGTGTCAGGAATCGGTCATAGTCGGGATTCATGCTGTAGCAGTTACCAGGGAAAGAGTTAACAAACAACTCCAACTGATTGTACGACCGCTTGCTGATCTGAATACCAATTCGTCCGAAGGCATTCTCCAGATGGTTGGTGCATTTCTGCATGTCAGCTCCTGCATCTATGGTGACAATGAGGTTGAAATGGCAATAAACCAACTGCTTGTTGTCTCTTGCTATTACTTCCTCCACCTTCTTGATGTCTTCTACAGCAATCAGGTTGCTTGGATTCGGCAGAGAGGCGTGACGGTTTTTCTTCTTGGCAAGCTTTGAGAGTTCCTGCTTCTGATTGGGCAAGAAGATTATCTGGTCATAAACAACGCTCTGTGCTCCGGGGATGCTGTCGATGAGCGACATCAAATCCACAGGCATAGTGACATTGTTGACTTCGATATTGGTATAGGGTTTCAGGAATCCTGGCATCACGATGCTATCTACATCCACAAGGCTATAGACTTTCAGTTTTCTGCTGCCCAAACCAATCTGGTCATCCGTTACCTTGAAGCTGTTCAGCGATACATTCTTATCGGTAAAGTTCTGCACGAGGAAACGCTCCACATAGTGTCGGGCTTCTTCTGCACTCAGGAACTTCGAGTCGATGCCTCTGTCCTTGAGCTGGTCTTTCACTTTACCGATCTTCACCCGGAAGTCGTTCCACTTGCTTGCATCATAGCTGAAGAGTTTGCTTTTCTTGTTCTCCTGTGTGATGGTGATGTAAGTGTTACAATCGGTATATTTGCGTCCTCCGAAGTAGCGGAAATAGCTTTCTGAGAGAAACTCCTTGTTTCCCTCATCCTCACATTTGAACTGTCTTCGGGTGAACACATCCTGCTTGTGGATGGAGTACCCATCACCAAGTGTCGCCATCAATGCTGCCAGCAAGTTGGAAAATCCGTAGTAGTTGTCGATGTCGGCACAATGCTTCTGAACGGGATTCTGCATAGCGAGTATGGCAGAGAACTCTCCTGTCTTGGTGTATAGGATTCCTGCCCCATCAATATCCTCGATGGAGAAGTAAATATCCTTGAACACCTTCGGAGTCTTTCCCTTTGTGCCAAAGCACGATACAGAGATGACCATTCCTATGATGATACAAAGAAAGGCTATGATTACATAAACAGTCATTTTTCTTTGTTCGTTTTAATTTCGATTAGAATTGTGAAAGGGGCAAACGGCAGATACGTCCGCTGCCCCTTTCTGATAGGCTACACATACGATCCTCGTATGCGAGGTGGTTCATTACAACTTGCTGATGTTGGCATAGACGAAGATTCCCTTGTCTGTCTTCTTGGTATGCAGTCCCTTGCGTTGCTTCACCATGATGAAGGCCATGCCTGTGCTTAGGGCAACAACGGCAAACACCAATCCAACGATGAATCCAGCAATGGCGTACACAATCATGAAGCCCAATATGCCAACGGCTGCAGTGATGGCTGCCCAGGTGATGTAGCGTCCCTGGAGTCCCATAAACTCCAGTGGGCGTTGCAATCCCTTGAACATTGGGTACTCAGTTTCGGTTTCTTTCGTCTGTGCCATAATTCAGTTTTTAGATAAGGGGATTACTCTGTTTAACCTCCGATACCGAAGAAGAGAGGAAGCGCGTTAGCAGCTGCAATCAGGAAGATGCAGGCACCACCTACCATCATGATCTTCTTCTTGACATCCTGCTCCTCATTGTTCATTGCGATGTAAACGCTGATAGCGCCCACAATGGCAACAACACCGGCAAGAGCATAGCAAAGGTTCACAACATACGGAACGTATTTTGCAATCTCCGTAGCAACGTCCTCCAGTGCGCTTGTACCTGCGTCATAGCCTGTACCTGCGAGAGCCTGAGCTGATGCGTTTACGGTACCAAGTACAGAGGCTACTGCTGCGAGTGCCATGCACTTGACGCCCTTATCGCACTTGCAGACAGTCTGTTTCACGGAAGCGTATGCGTTTGAAAAGAACTTTTTCATTGGCTTCTTTACGTTTTTGGTTTGACAATCTGTGAATTAACTCACTATCTTGATCGCGATTTCAAATAGTTTCTTGTTTAGAAGATGAAGTTCATGTCCTGATAGCCGAAGAAGGCTGGCATGACTATGGATGCTCCAATCATGAAGAGTATGCCACCGATGAGCATAGCGATGCTCTTTGTGATGTCTCCTTCTTGGAAGTTCATCTTTATGTATATCTGTAGTGCAGAGATGATGACCATAACGGCTGCAGCTGCATAGAGCACATCTACGGTGTAGATCATCATTGTGCCCAGGAAGGTGGTGGCTTCTGCCAATCCATCCGCACCCCAGCTGTAGTCAACTGCCCCACACTTGGCTGATGCCGAAGTGGCACTCAGCACAAGTAGGAACATGATGAAACATCTCAAACACAACATTCTAATATTTCGTCTGAACATGGTTATAATCTATATTGTATCTGTCTGCCGTATGGTTACGTACTGCTGATAGTAGTCCTGTACTGGTCAAGCATACACTCTTGGTGGTGATGGACTCCATAGCGGCATTCACCGCATTGGCGTGACCACGAACCTCTGGAGAGGCTGTAGGCTCAAAGACATTCTTGACATCATACGTCTTCTGTCTAAGGCTTGGATCAAAGGCATCGTCTTCCTTGAATACCTTCTGCTCGGGTTCCGGTTCTTCTTGTTCAGAGAAGTCATGAACTTCAAAGCCGCCAGATTCTTCATCAATGGACTCTTCTTCGGGTTCCGGTTCGTCAAGGTCTTCTGTAGGATCCTCGTTATCCTCACTTTCTTGCTCCTGAGCCTCTGACTTTCCCTCTTCTGTTGCCTCTGAATGGTCATCGTTATCGTAGCGAAGCGCATCGTCATCGTTAAGTTGCTCTTCTGCTTCCGCAATCTCAGTTGCAACATCTTCCTCCTTCTGTTGTGAAGAGACAAAGTTGAATCCACCAGTCGAAGGATCTTCTACCACATTTTGGGTGGCAAACTCATCGACTTCCTCAGAGGTTGTACCGATGTCGATATTCTCTTCTTCCGTTTCAGCAGCCTTCTTCAGGGCTGCAAGATCGGTTGTGATCATGGCTGCAAAGTAGAGCACGTATGCTAATGTGAGCACGATGGCAAATATGATAAATCCTGTCATTGTTTTGTTGTTCGTTTTATGGGTGACTGATTGATTTGACGACGCAAAGTTACAGGGGAAATCTTATTCATTTTTATTATATGGGGCTTATACCGCCATTTCCGACCCTCTATCGAACCTCTTGATTTACTTTTATTTCCAAAGGAAAACAACAGAGCAGTAGCATCCAATGCACCAAAAGCCACAAACGAAAATAGCCCCTTGACCTCCGTTTCCAGAGACCAAAAGGCTACAGACGAAAAAAGGCGGCAAGTTGCTCTCGTGAACAACCTACCGCCTATCATGTATGGGTAATACAAATGTGCTATTGGCAACACTTGTGCTCATGCACGCACGTGTAATATATATAATATGTATCTAAGGGGAAGCACTCTCTTTGATGCTCCTGAAGCTGACATCAGGAAAGGCAACACAGGTCTGCATCTCATTGAATCGGTCTGCCATCCTATCACCATACCTCTCCCTTATGGTCTTGTTGAGCAGATTGGTGGTGAGTACCGTAAACAATCGGTTATCATACCTGTATTCCAACAGTTCTATGATGGGAGAATAAACATTACCGTACTTCTGAACCTCTACAGGTTCCAATCCGAAATCGTCAATAGCCAACAATCCTGTGCGCTTCAACTGATTGAACTTGTATTCATCGTTCGTGAAGTGCAATATCTCTATGGCTTTATAGACTCTCAGGCAAGCCTCAGAAGGATGTCCGTAATAATCGGTGTTCTCTGGATCTGTTCGCTACACGAAATCAAGGTCTTGATCGTGGCAAGTGCTGTCGATTTACCATTGCCAGGATTACCTGCCATCAGCAAGCCGACCGTTTTATTCGGATTCTCCAACCACATAGCGACCTCTGCCAGACACTTTTTGAGTGCCGGATTCTCGATGTATGTCCGCCCATGAAGATTGACTTCTCGCTCATAGAAGGCTTCGAAGACAGCGGTAGCCCCTGGCACACTAAAAAGTTCCACCAAAGTCCTCCTGTCTCGCATCAGATGGGACAGCAGCCGCCCTACGCAAGTCGGTTGGTGGCGAGGTATTCCCTTGGGGTCTTTGTCTTGTTCTTCCATAGTCTGTCGCTTTATTGCTTTGATTCTCAATTTGTATTCTTAGCCAATCGGCAAAGTGACTCTTCGCGTCTTCCGTGCTGACATGTTGCAATTTTCCTCGCGCCAGACAATCGGTCTTGAAGGCTTCGAGGTATTTTGCCAATGCGCCAGCTTGCAATCCGAACTTCACGAAGATACTGTCTGCCCAGATGGAGTCGCCTTTCAGCAGTTCTATCTCTGCATCCAGTCCTTCCCTCTGGAAAGTTTCTTCCTCGAAAACTCTTTCCTCACGCGCGGGTGTCGTCGTCGACGGCGGTGGATTTTTTTTATTATTTTTCTTTTTGGGCACTTTTTCTTTTGTTTCTTTTTTTTTGCAAATCAGCCGTTTCTGGCATGTTTCTTCCGAATAATTCCCCATTAACCGAGGTTTCTTCCGAAGTTACGTGGGTTTCTTCCGAAGAAACTACCTTTTCTTCTGCATTTATTCCGAAGTTATGCCCATGATCATGCGTTTCCTCAGAACATTCCTTCGCCATTTCTTCCGAAGAAACATCACAATTTGTGCTGTTTTCTCCGAATAAATGTCGTTTTTCGAGGGTTTCTTCCGAAGAAACTCGAGTTTCCTCCGAAGAAACGTCATCTGTCGAATCATCGTTATTCAGCAAGTCATACTGCTCAACAACGGAGATTCGCTTCCTTTGAACCTGCAATGTGGCATACCGTTCTTGTATGCCCCTGGAGGTCAGAATATGATGACGGTCGTACATACTCTGGTCAAAGAGTCTTGTTTCCAGACAATACAGAATGACCTCCATGACGTAGTCTTCCTGCTCACAGAGGTCTGCGGCTATCTCAAAGATGGCATCCGGGTTGCAATCTATGTAATAGCCGTTCTTATATATCCTGCACAGGAGGTACACGAACACTCCAAGTGCCCGTGCGCCTCCCTTGCGGTTGATCAGTTTCCTTACTTTCAGGTTCTGGGCTATGCCGACATCCACCTCAAAGTAGTCAAGAGTCCGTTTCTTTGGTCGTGCCATAGTGATGCCTTTCCTGATTACTTGTTCCCTTAGAACAGGCTATCTGCTCTGCTTTGCTGTGTTCCATCTATGCGCCCATGTTTCGATTCATACGTTGCAATAGCTTTCAAGAAGGCAGCTCCCACCACTTCCTTGATCTGCAATCCCTCACGTTTGGCTATGATGCGTATCTTCTTGAGGGTATTCACCTCTACGATGGTGCAGAACCGGCTTTCCTTTTCCGCAGGTTCCGTCTTACCCGTCAATCTCGTATGCTTCGTATTATCAGCATGGTCGGTATTATCCGTATGATCGCTATTCGCTGCATTACGCCTATTGTCGGTATTACTTGAATTATCCGTATGGGGTGGTAATACGGATAATGTCTCTGGACTTTTGGTCATTCCAGAGAGTAGGTTGGCTATCTGATCTTGCATAGCTATTATGTATTAGATGTTTGAATCCTCGACAGGAACTCTTCTGCAAAAGCAGTATAGTCCTTAGCTCCATTGCTTCCTGGGGCGTAATCAACAATGTTACGACTTTCCAATGGTGCTTCAGCAATACGCACGTTATGGCGAATCTTAGTAGTATAAACAAGGTCGCCCAAGGTTTCACGCAACTGACTCTCCAGATTCTTGGTGAGGTTGCTGTTCAACCATTTGGTGATGAGAATACCAGTAATATGGGCATTGGGATTGAGCTTGCGCCTGACCATGTCCACATAGTTAGTGATAGTGGTCATGCCTTTCAGAGGCAAGGCTTCAGCTACCAGAGGGATGATTACATCCGTACAGGCGGTAATGGCATTGAGGGTCATCAGACCTAATGAGGGTGGACAGTCGAGCAAGACGAAGTCGTAGGTTTCCTTCACCCAACTTTTTTCCAACAGGTCATACAGCAAATGCTCCCTGGCTATTGCTGTGGAGAGTTCCACATCTACCATGGCAAGGTTGAGAGATGAAGGTACAAGATCGAGCCCTTCGCTGATGTTGACAAGCGGCAATCCATCCGTCTTGCCGGTCAAGGCTTCATAGATTGTTGGACGTTCTTCTTCACTTGCAGAAAGACAGGTGGTGAGGTTGGCTTGGGCATCAAGGTCAACGACCAATACCTTGAATCCTTTACGGGCAAGGATGCTTCCAAGACTGGCTACTGTCGAGCTCTTGGCGACTCCTCCCTTGAAATTTACGGTCGCTATTATACGTGCTTTGTTCATTTCTTTGTTGTATTTGAGGTGTTACTATTCTTGTTGGATGTTGTTGCTGCTGGTGGAGTAGGAGGAGCTTCTTGCTTCACTTTGTGCGAGTTATACCACTCCATAATCTGGGCTTCCGAAGCTCTTACAACAGCAGGATTCTTGACGTATGAAGCCAATGTCTTCACGCCATCCTTATTGTTTGGATAACGCAGGAACGGTATGCCATCGGCTCTGCTTAGGGCAATGTCATTCTCTTCGGCAATGCTTTCAGCATCCCTGCCATAGATTTCCAGCATGTTGGTATCGATGATCTGCAACATGACGATGCTCTCCTCCGAGTATTTCCTGGCATTGAAATGGGCAAAGGAGAGTTTGGCAACCATCAGGTTGTCCCGTGTCGGCATGTCGTCTATCTTGTATGTCTTCTCGCCAATGGCTTCCACATGAAAGACCACAGGATGCTCTTTCTTTAGGGTATCGAGACAGAGTAGATGACCGATTCGTTGGTCAATAAGTTCGTCCGTCACAACTTCCTTTCTGTATTGTGCCTCCTGCGTGAGTCCTTCTTTTTCCTCTTTGGCAGTCAAAATGTAGCCGTTCTCTACACGTTCAAGTGTAAAGAACATCGGGAAGGTGCTTATCTGTTGCTTCATATCACATTCCTTTCTGTTGTGTATTTCCACCTTTCTGACTGGATGATTTCCTGTAGTTTCTCGGCTTCAAGTGGCGTGATAGGTCTTCGTTCCCTTCCGCTATACCACCGCAGAAACTTATGTTGCCAACTGGATGGCGATCCACCCATTTCGAGGGTACAGACAGCTACAAATCGCCCTTTCGCTCCATTAGGCAGATTCCAATAGAACTTGGCAATTTCCTGCTTATCCATCCGTGATTTCTGTGAGTTAAGATCTTGATTGAGCATGATAAAAAGAGTGTAAATTGGATGCAAAGTTAAGCTCTACGATTCATATAGAGGACAAAGAGTACGCAATATTTGCATCTTCTTTTGAATAATTTAACTTTATGAATATAAAGTATTTACGTCTGTCTAAACTCTTATATTCACATCAAATCGCATTATTTCCGCTGACGCATGTTTCGTTCAGCTTTGGTAATGTATGTTCGTCCTGGAGTTTTTACTTCTCCAAGACTCTTTAGACCGTCAATGTACTCTTTTTCGAATCGTACTAATCTTCCCACTTTCGCGGACTTGATTCTTCCTTCCTTGGCATAACGCCAAATGGTCTGATGGCAAACTCCCCATTTTCTTGCAACCTCCCTGATGGTGTAGTATTTCTTTTCATCTTCAGGAATGATGGCTGCTGCTGGTAAGCATTCATTAACTGCATCCAACACTGCTTCATGAATCATTTCTTTAAGGTCTTCAGTATCGACCAACACTAAATTGTTCTGTTCCATATTCGTTGTATTTGGTTTGATGTTATATGTCTTTGCTCATCTCAAAGCCACAGTGTGTGTCAGTTTTGCTGGCACATGTTAGACTTTCGGTAGCAAAATCGCGATGCAAAGATAAACACAAATCACCAAACCCGAGCACATTTGCAAATGGGAGTTATATCGCATCACCATTTATCACGAACACAATGACCTTCAACACTTTAGCACCTCGTTCAAACCCAAGGAAACCCGTGGAAACGAAAAACTCCCAAGGTTCACGAGGCAATCTCGCGATCCTTGGGAGTAGTCAGATACAAAAAAATCCGACTCGAAAGCCGGATTCTTCTGTTGTAGTTGCAATAAAAGTTGTAGTCGCTGTGACTATGTGTTGTTGTAGTCAACTAATGACAATACCTTTTGCAGTTTGGTTGCAAACTGCTTATCCTTGGTGTATTTGCAAAGTTGCTCGTAACTGAGCCCCATACTCCTGGCTGCACAGTTGCGGTAAGCTTTGCAATCTTTGATGTATGCCTTGGAGAAGTGGGCGATCACGAAATGCAATTTGTCATTGCGTCCGCTCTCCTCGAAACCAGTATAGCATCCATGCCACAAGGCATTTTCAAACTGACTCAGCGAGATCTTGCTCATATCAATGACACCCATGTCATTCTTCGGACCCGTTGCAGTTCGGTACTCCCCAAGCAGCAGGTATAGCTCCTTCACCTTCTCTGGCTCCAAAACACCCAGTACTTCAAACTTCCCATGGTTGGCAAAGTCTATGAACACATCAGCATTCGACTTGTCATCACATGCCTTCACAGCATCTCCCAGTTGCGACCAGCCAGCATACTCACCATGAGCAGAACCGCTCTGAGCACGTTCACGGGCAACTTTCTCCAATAGATCTGTCATCTGAATATCCTCAATACCATTGAAGCAGAAGAAATCCTTATGCAGCATCTCCGTCTTCAGGAAATGCACCAACTTCAACAATTCACCAGCCTTCTCAGCAATATGCGCCAACGCTTGATGTTCCTCCTCATAACGAGAAGCCAGCATCGTCAGCTGCCATACCACCAAATCAAGTTCACAGAACTTCAAAGCCAGTTCCATATCATTAGTATTGAAGATCTGTGCCTTCGCATCCTTGAAGAACTCCACATCAACAGCTACTACCATTCTCTCCAAGAACGGCATCCTTTCATCCATAGCCACAGGCAGATTTCCCCTCAACTCAAAGAAATAGTTAATAGGAATATCCATAAAGGAACACATCAAGGCATCCCTTAGATACCTCAACTGCATACCAAGCCCAGTAAGCTCGTAATTTATGTTTTCGCGAGTAAGTTCCTTTTTATCCATTGATTTCCTTTAGTGCTATACGCACATCATTAAGGTCAGCGTCAAGCAATCTGCTGATGCGTTCTGCAGTCAGCCCGTCTTGATTCTCTTCTGCAAGTTCCTTACCAATGAGGTAAGTGACGCTTTGCTTCAGCTTCTCGTGATTGTCTTGAACTGTTGTACCATCAACAATGGACATCTGATAACAATTGGTTTCCTTCTTCTGGAATCCGAGAGATTGGTAGAGTTTGTTGGCGGCAACACGCTTGGGATTGGAGGTCAAGTGTAACTCTATGGGAGCATATTCCTTTGCCTGCTCCAGTACATACTCCATCAACTGCTTGCCGAGGTGTTGACCACGATATGCAGACGATACCACCACATCTTCAATGGATGCCTTTGTTCCTGTTGGAGAATGGAATACACATAGAGTAGCACAACCTATTATTCGCTCGCCATCAAGAATGACATACAGATGGCAGTTGCTATCCTTCAGCACCAACATCAAGTCAGTTTGGGTAAAATTCACCCTATCAGACAACTCTGACATCAGTTGCTTCAATTCCTCAAACTTAGCCTGAGTATAATTTTGTAACTCGTTAATTTCCATATTATCCTTGATTATTATACCGTGTTTTATCTGTTCTCTGAGGCCAGAATATGTATGATATAAATTGCCATACAACTTTAACGTACTTATTCGTCTGTCAATGAAAGTAATACTTCCTCAGGAATTGACGTTCCGAGGAACAAATTGAGTTTTTCGAAAGGATTTACTCCCTTTTCATGGGCTTCAAGCATTGCCTGCTGTGCTTTGAATGCAAGAATCATAGGAGAGTCGCTACAACCTGTGCATTGGTTGGCTGCATATTGCGCCATTTTCAAATAGATAGAAGCTACAGCATCCTTATCCTTAGAAAGAAGTTCTCTTTGTAACATGTTCCCCTTCTTTCTTATTCATTATTCTTGATGATTCTACACGGATTACCATACGCCACCACATTGTCGGGCAAGTCCTTCACCACAACGCTACCAGCACCGATAAAGCAGTTCTTGCCGATGTTCAGGTACTGGATGACGCACGAGCCGACACCTATCCATGAGCCTTCGCCAACATTTACGCCACCACTCACATGCACACCGGGAGCAATGTGTACAAAGTCTCCAATCACACAGTCATGGTCAACCGTTGCTCCCGTGTTGATGATGCAGTGTTTTCCTATCACCGCTCCACTATTGATGACAGCTCCGGCCATAACTACCGAACCTTCACCAATAATAGAATGAGGTGATACGGTCGCTTTCGGATGAATCGCCTTCACCCATTCTTTCACCTCCAATCGGCCGACAATCTCTTTACGTATCTTGCCATTGCCGATACTTACTATAGCACTATCGTAATGACCCTGTCTCTTATACACATCTCCGAGCCCACGAGACTAAGGCGAATCT
>CAMBBY010000003.1 GCA_945863825.1 uncultured Prevotella sp.
CCATCGCCACCTTATTATATAATATGTTCAGAAAGTTCGGCCATAAATGCGGTCTTCTTTCTACAGTATGCAACTATATTGAGGACGCGGCAATACCAGCAGACCACACCACACCTGACCCGATAGAACTGAATGAACTTCTTGGGAAAATGGTAGAGGCAGGATGCGAATATGCATTCATGGAATGTTCTTCTCATGCTATTGCACAAAAGCGTATCGGCGGTTTGAATTTCGCAGGCGGTATCTTTACCAACCTGACCCGTGACCATCTCGACTATCACAAGACATTCGAGAACTACCGCAATGCCAAGAAAGCATTCTTCGACGGTCTTCCAAAGACAGCTTTCGCCATTACGAATGCTGACGACAAGAACGGCATGATTATGGTACAGAACTGCAAGGCAACTATCAAGACCTACTCTACCAGAAGCATGGCAGACTTCAAGGCAAGAATTTTGGAATGCCATTTCGGAGGTATGTATCTTGAGGTAGATGGCAGAGAAGTTGGGGTGCAGTTTATTGGCAAATTCAACGTAAGCAACCTGCTTGCCGTATATGGCGCAGCCATTATGCTGGAAAAACAGCCAGAAGATATACTCGTAGTAATGAGCACTTTGCATAGTGTCAACGGTCGTTTGGAACCAATCCAATCACCAGAAGGCTATACCGCAATCGTTGACTATGCACATACTCCAGACGCATTGGAGAATGTGCTCAATGCCATCCACGAGGTACTGGACGGCAAGGGAGGTGAAGTCATCACCGTTTGCGGAGCTGGCGGTAACCGAGACAAGGGTAAGCGTCCTCTCATGGCACAGGAGGCAGTAAAGCAGAGCGACAAAGTGATCATCACCAGTGACAATCCACGTTTCGAGGAGCCACAGGACATCATCAACGATATGCTTGCAGGTCTGAATGCGCAACAGATGAAGAAAGTCATTAGCATTGTAGATCGCAAGGAAGCGATTCGTACAGCTTGCATGATGGCAAAGAAGGGCGATGTAATCCTCGTTGCAGGAAAGGGTCACGAAGATTATCAGGAAATTAAGGGCGTAAAGCATCATTTCGATGATAAGGAAGTAATACGTGATATATTTGGAATCAGCCAAAAATAATCTGAGGAATCAAATAGAAAAGAAGAAACTTTAAAAGAAAAATAAGAAAATGTTATACTATCTCTTTAGATTTCTGGAGCAATGGGGTATCTCTGGCTCTCACATGTGGGGATACATTTCATTCCGCGCGCTGCTGGCTCTGATTGTATCATTGATCATCTCTGCCTGGTTTGGCGAAAAGTTCATCAAGTTCCTCAAGAGTAAGCAAATCACAGAAACACAGCGTGATGCGAGCATTGACCCATTCGGAGTCAAGAAAATCGGTGTTCCTTCCATGGGAGGTGTCATCATCATCATGGCCATTCTGATTCCTGTGATTCTGTTGGGCCGTCTGCGCAACATCTATCTCATCCTGATGATTATTACCACCGTCTGGTTGGGATTCCTTGGAGGCATGGATGATTTCATCAAGATTTTCAAGAAAGACAAGGAAGGATTAAAAGGAAGATATAAAATCGTAGGTCAGATAGGTATTGGACTTATCGTTGGACTTGTGCTATGGGCTTCTCCGGATGTGAAGATGAACGAAAACTTAGCCATTGAGCGTCAGGGACAGGAAACCGTGGTCAAGCATCGTACGGAAGCTACAAAATCTCTGAAGACTACCATTCCTTTCATCAAAGGGCACAACCTGGACTATTCCAACATCACAAGTTTCTGTGGTAAATACAAGACTGCTGCCGGTTGGATACTGTTCGTCATCATGACTATTTTCGTGGTTACAGCCGTTTCAAATGGTGCCAACCTCAATGACGGAATGGATGGTATGTGTGCAGGAAATTCAGCAATTATAGGTGTGGCATTAGGCATTTTGGCATACGTTTCGTCACATATCCAATTTGCCGCCTACCTCAACATCATGTATATTCCGGGTTCAGAGGAACTGGTAGTTTTCTTCTGCGCATTCATTGGAGCGCTCATCGGTTTCCTATGGTACAACGCCTACCCTGCTCAAGTATTCATGGGCGATACCGGTTCGCTGACCATCGGTGGAATTATCGCTGTTGGTGCCATCATCATCCACAAGGAATTGATGTTACCTATCCTCTGCGGTATCTTCTTTGTAGAAAGTCTGAGTGTTATCGTTCAAGTATATTACTACAAGCTCGGAAAGCGAAAAGGAGTAAAACAACGCATCTTCAAGCGCACTCCTATACACGACAACTTCCGTACACAGGAAAGCCAACTGGACCCAGAATGCAAGTATCTTCTCAAGAAGCCTAAGGGTGCATTCCATGAGTCTAAAATTACGATCCGCTTCTGGATTGTTACCATTATTCTGGCCGCATTGACCATCATAACTCTGAAGATTAGATAAACTGGCTGTAATTGTCAGACATATAAAATAACAATATGAAAAAAATTGTAATTTTAGGAGCCGGCGAAAGCGGTGCAGGTGCAGCCGTGCTGGCAAAGAAGGAAGGTTTCGAGGTTTTCGTCTCTGATATGTCAAAAATCAAAGACAACTATAAGAAACTGATGGATGACCACAATATCGAATGGGAAGAAGGTCATCATACGGAAGAGAAAATTCTGGATGCCGATGAAGTTATCAAGAGTCCTGGTATTCCTAAGGAAGCACCTATGATTCAGAAGTTGATAGCTAAAGGCACACCTATCATTAGTGAAATCGAATTTGCTGGCAGATATACAGATGCTAAGATGATCTGTATCACAGGTAGTAACGGTAAGACCACAACTACTTCTCTGATATATCATATCATCAAATCTGCTGGCTATGACGTAGGTTTAGCAGGCAATATCGGCAAAAGTCTTGCATTACAGGTTGCTGAAACTCCTCATCAATACTATGTCATTGAGCTGAGCAGTTTCCAATTAGACAATATGTATCAGTTCAGAGCTAATGTGGCTATCTTGCTGAACATTACTCCAGACCACCTGGACCGCTACAATTTCTGCATGCAGAACTATACTGATGCCAAGATGCGCATCACACAGAATCAGACTGAGGAAGATAGTTTCATCTACTGGAACGACGATCCTATCGTGAAAAAAGAATTAGAGAAATACAACCTCAAGTCACATCTTTGTGCATTTGCAGAGAACAAAGAAGAAGGAACTGTTGGCTACATAGAGAATGGCAAGTACATACTCGATTTTCCACAGGCATTTGAAATGCCACAGGCAGACATGAGCCTCAGCGGAAAGCATAACATCTACAACAGTCTGGCTGCAGGTCTGGCTTGCAACATTGTAGGCATCAGCAAAGAAATCCTCCATAAGGGATTAAGCGACTTTCCTGGCGTGGAGCATCGTCTGGAAAAAGTAGGAAAGTTTGATGGTGTATATTATGTCAACGATTCCAAGGCTACAAACGTGGATGCATGCTGGTATGCACTTGAAAGTATGACAACTCCTACCATTCTTATCATAGGTGGTAAGGACAAAGGCAACGATTACAATCAAATAAAAGACCTGGTAAAGCAGAAGTGTGCCGGCATCGTATATCTTGGAGCAGACAACCAGAAGTTACACGATAATTTTGACGAGCTGGGTATTCCTGTACGTGACACCCATAGCATGAAGGACTGTGTAGCAGCCTGCAAAGAACTAGCTAAGCCTGGCGATACAGTTTTACTGAGTCCTTGCTGTGCAAGTTTTGATCTGTTCAAGAACATGGAAGATCGAGGCGAGCAATTCAAGACTTTAGTCAGATTATAATAAAGATAGGAAATAATCAAATGAACAAGAAAATAGGCAACATATTTAAAGGAGACAAGGTAATATGGATGGTGTTTTTCTTCCTTTGCATGATTAGCATTATTGAGGTATATTCAGCCTCAATTTCGCTAACATACAAAAGCGGCAATTACATGAAGCCTGTCATCCGACATATTGGATTCATCATCTTTGGAATCTTCACCATGATTTGCATGCTCAAAGTAAAATGCAAGTACTTCAAGATTGCCACTCCATTCATGCTTGCCATTTCTTTAATCATGCTGATCTGGGTATTGATAGCCGGTCAGGCTACCAATGGTGCATCAAGGTGGGTAAATTTTATTGGTTTCCAATTCCAGCCTTCCGAATTCGCTAAGGGAGCAGTTATTCTGGCCGTGGCCCAGATTCTCAGTGCCATGCAGACAGAGAATGGCGCCGACAAACGCGCGCTCAAGTATATTATTGTTGCTTCGTCTATTTTCATCCTACTGATTGGTCTTGAGAACTTATCCACAGCCATGCTGCTATGTCTCACCATCTTTTTCATGATGATCATTGGAAGAATTCCTAAGGCACAACTCGGAAAACTATTGGGATTAGCCATAGCATCTGGAGCGATAGTAATTGCAATGGTGATGCTTGTAGGAAAAGACAAGAATCAGTCAACAGGTGACAATACACTTACAGAGAATATCAAGAAAGAGGAAAAAGAACCTGGCTCCATCGAAAAGCTATTCCATAGAGCAGATACTTGGAAGTCGCGAATAGACAAATTTCTGGACCACAAAGATATTGCTCCAGAAGATGTTGATTTGGATAAAGATGCACAGGTTGCTCATGCGAACATAGCCATTGCCTCATCCAACATCGTGGGCAAAGGACCAGGCAACTCTGTTGAGCGAGATTTCCTGTCACAGGCCTTCTCTGACTTCATCTATGCCATCATCATAGAAGAGATGGGAATAACCGGAGCCGTATTTGTGGCCTTTCTATACATAATATTATTATATAGAGTAGGAAGCATAGCCAACAGATGTGAGAACAACTTTCCTGCATTTCTCGCCATGGGACTTGCCATACTGCTCGTCACTCAGGCTTTGTTCAATATGCTCGTAGCAGTAGGCTTAGCACCAGTTACCGGTCAGCCACTTCCACTCATCAGTAGAGGTGGTACATCAACCGTCATCAACTGTCTATATGTTGGAATCATATTGAGTATCAGTAGAAGTGCCAAGAAAAAAGACGAGTGCAATACAGAAGCAAATACATCAAAATTGGCTACTGCATAAAAAAACACTATAAAAAATAGTGAAAAATGTAGAATTGTTGATTTTTTTATTTATCTTTGCGTAATAAATTAGAAAATTATGAATAATGAACTGAGAATTATAATAAGTGGAGGTGGAACTGGAGGACATATTTTCCCAGCTGTATCCATCGCCAATGCCATCAAGGCCAAATACCCTGAAGCAAAGATTTTATTTGTTGGAGCATTAGGCAGAATGGAAATGCAACGTGTTCCTGCTGCCGGATATGAGATTAAGGGATTACCTATCTGCGGCTTTGATCGTAAGCATCTGTTCAAGAATATTGCCGTGCTCTTCAAAATATGGAAAAGCCAAAGAATGGCAAAGAAAATCATCAACGACTTCAAACCAATGGCTGCAGTCGGTGTTGGTGGTTATGCCAGCGGTCCTACTCTTAACGTATGTGCAAGCAAGGGTATTCCTTGTTTAATTCAGGAACAGAATTCATATGCTGGAGTAACCAACAAGTTACTCGCAAAGAAAGCTGACAGAATTTGCGTGGCATACGAAGGAATGGAACGTTTCTTCCCTGCTGACAAGATAATCATGACAGGAAACCCAGTACGCCAAAACGTATTGGAGACTACTGTTACGGTGGAAGAAGCAAGAAAACAATTCGGACTTGCACCTGAAAAGAAAACCATTCTTCTGGTAGGTGGTAGTCTCGGAGCAAGAACCATCAATGAAAGCGTATTGCAAAACTTAGATAAAATTGCCAAAAGTGATATCCAGTTTATCTGGCAAACAGGTAAGTATTACAAGGCATCCATCGCTGAGCAGATGAAAGGCAAGGAATTGCCAAATCTCAAAATCATGGATTTTATCAGCGACATGGGAGCAGCATACAAAGCTGCAGACTTAGTTATCAGTAGAGCCGGTGCCAGCAGCATCAGTGAATTCTGCCTCATAGGCAAACCTGTCATTCTGGTTCCAAGCCCTAATGTTGCAGAAGATCACCAAACCAAGAATGCCATGGCACTGGTAAATAAAGATGCAGCCATCTATGTAAAAGATTGTGAAGCACCTGGCATACTTATCGACAAGGCGATCAATACGGTCACAGATATTCAAAAATTAAACTCACTCAGTGAGAATATTAAAAAATTAGGTTTAAAGAACTCTGCCGACGTCATTGCCGACGAAGTTGTAAAATTAGCAAGAAAGTAATGGAACTGAAAGATATTAAAGCAGTATATTTCGTAGGAGCTGGCGGTATAGGCATGAGCGCTATCGCAAGATATTTCCTCAACAAGAAGTTGGTTGTTGCTGGTTACGACAAAATCCCTTCTCACCTTACTCATGATTTGGAAAAAGAAGGCATGCTCATCCATTATGAGGAGAACACAGACCTGATACCAGAGGCTTGCAAGGATCCAAAAACAACATTGGTCATCTTTACTCCAGCCATCCCAGCAGAGCACAAGGAACTTGTGTATTTCCATGAGAATGGATTTACCATCGAAAAACGTGCACAGGTATTGGGCACTTTGACTCGCACCCATAAGGGGTTGTGCGTAGCAGGAACTCATGGTAAGACCTCTACATCTACCATGTGCGCCCACATCATGCATCAGAGTCATATAGACTGTAACGCTTTCTTGGGCGGTATTTCTAAAAATTACGGCACCAACTACATACTTTCCGACAAGAGCGACTATGTAGTCATAGAAGCTGATGAATTCGATCGCAGCTTCCATTGGTTGCGTCCTTGGATGAGCGTAATTACAGCAACAGACCCAGACCATCTGGACATCTATGGAACAAAAGAAGCATATCTGGAAAGTTTCCGCCATTATACAGAACTTATCCAACCGGGAGGTGCACTCATCATCCATAAAGATCTGGAAATGAAACAGAACGTACAGGATGGAGTTAGAATCTACGAGTACAGTCTTCATGAAGGAGATTTCCACGCAGAAAACATCAAGATAGAGAATGGCGAAATCACATTTGACTTCATCTCTCCTATCGAAAATGTAGAGAACGTAGAACTCGGCCAGCCTGTACCTATCAACATCGAAAATGGTATTGCCGCAATAGCAATGGCACAATTGAATGGTTGCAAGGCAGAAGAACTCAGACAAGGAATGAAGACATACGAAGGTGTAGAAAGACGCTTTGATTTCAAAATCAAAGATGCCAAGCACGTATTCCTATCAGACTATGCCCATCATCCAAAAGAGATCTACCAGAGTGTAAAGAGCATCAGAGAGCTGTATAAGACACGAAAGATTACTGCAATCTTCCAGCCTCATCTTTATACCAGAACACGAGATTTCTACAAGGATTTTGCAGAAAGCCTGAGCATGCTTGATGAAGTAATCCTGTGTGACATCTATCCAGCAAGAGAGGCTCCGATACCAGGAGTAACCTCAAAGCTCATCTACGACAATCTCAAGCCAGGAGTAGAAAAGAGCATGATACACAAAGAAGATGTACTGAATCTTGTAAGAAGTAGAGATTTCGATGTTCTTATCGTATTGGGAGCTGGCGACTTGGACAACTACGTTCCGCAAATGACAGAAATTCTTAAGCAGAAATAATGCGCATCAACTGGAAGAAAACGATTATCATCACACTGGATTTCGCCATAGGTATATATCTGGTGTTTGCATTCACCAAGCTGAACAAGCCTGATGAATCAAACTTAATATGCACCAAGGTAAACATCAACATACAAGATGAGATGACCAATGGCTTTCTTGATGCAAAAGAAATAAAAAAGAGACTGGAAGCAAAAAAGATCTATCCTTTAGAGAAACCTTTGAACAAGATCAGTACTCGCCATATAGAGGAAACTCTGATGCAAAGTCCTTTCGTCAAATCTGCCGAATGCTACAAGACTCAAGACGGTCTCGTTGATATCAACCTCACTCAACGCATGCCGATCGTAAGAATCAAGAGCATCAATAATGAAGACTATTATGTAGATGACCATTATCAGATTATGCCCAACACCAAATACACCAGCGATATGATTATCGCCACGGGCTACATCAACAAATGGTATGCTCAAAAATACGTCTCATTATTAAGTAAAGCATTGATGACTAACGAGCTGTGGAGAAATCAAATAGAACAAATTAACGTTCTACAAGATAAAGGAATAGAACTTGTTCCTCGAGTAGGAAACCATGTCGTCTATCTGGGCTATCTTCCAGAAGCAAACGCTGTGGAAAAACGGGAGAAAGACATTCAAGACTTCGTAAACCGAAAGATGTCACGCTTGGAAAATTTCTACAAATATGGACTATCCAAAGCTGGTTGGAACAAATACTCATATATCAATCTGGAATTTGACAACCAGATTATTTGCAAAAAGCATAATAGCAACAGCTAGTATAAATAGCTAATAAAAATAAAAAAAGAATCAGATAATACATAAAGACTATGCCAAAGGAATTTATAGTAGCAATAGAGCTAGGGTCATCCAAGATGACGGGTATAGCAGGCCAGAAAAATTTAGATGGCAGCATCACTGTACTAGCACTCGTGGAGGAAGACTCGTCTTCTTGCATCAGAAAAGGTGTCATCTATAACATAGACAAGACTTGCCAGAGCTTGACTAACATCATAAATAAATTGAAAACAATTCTCAAGCAAGACATTTCTCAGGTCTATGTCGGCGTAGGAGGAAGATCTATCAAGAGCGTCAAGAACATTATTGTAAAAGATTTACCTACCACATCCATCATTACTCAGGAAATGATTAATGAACTGATGGATATCAACCGCAACATGACATATCCTGATCAGGAGATATTGGATGCTGCAACACAGGAATATAAGATAGATAACCAATATCAGATAGACCCTGTCGGCATACAATGCAATCATCTGGAAGGTATTTTCCTCAATATCTTGTGGAAAAAGAATTTCTACAACAACATTTACGCTTGTTTTGAAAAAGCTAACATTCCTATAGCTGAAATGTACTTGGCACCTCTCGCCATGGCAGACTGCGTATTGACTGACTCTGAGAAAAGAGCAGGCTGCGCATTGATAGATTTAGGTGCAGACACGACGACGGTATCTGTATATTATAAAAATATTCTTCGCCATCTGTCAGTCATTCCACTTGGAGGCAATAATATCACCAAGGATTTGACCTGTCTTCAGATAGAAGAGCAAGAGGCTGAGAATATGAAACTGAAATATGCTAAGGCATATACAGACATCAAGAATATCGATCCAACTCTCAACTATTCCATCGACAAGGACAGAGTTGTAGAGAGCAAAAAGTTTATAGAGATTGTTGAAGCCAGAGTAGAGGAAATAGTTGAAAATGCCTGGTATCAAGTCCCTATAGAATTTGCTGACAAACTCTTGGGAGGTATTATTATTACGGGTGGCGGAAGCAATATGCCTGAAATAGAGAAAGTATTCAGAAACCATACCAATACTCCTAAAATCAGATTCGCTAAGTTTGTTACCCAAACCGTAAAAGCGAAAGATGCAAAGATCAATAACCACGATGGTACCATGAATACCATTCTGGGACTTCTTGCCAAGGGTGACATGAACTGCAGTGGGGATGAAATCAGCAACGACTTGTTCACCAATAACATGGAACGACCTCTTGCCGCAGACAGTACACCAAAGGCTTCTCGTAACCCTAATGAAACTGCAGGAACAGGAGTTGTACCTACTCCAGCTCAAAAACGTGAAGAGGAGTTGAGAAAGAAGAAAGAAGAAGAAGAAAGACTGGCTAAAATCGCAGAAGAGGAAGAGAAAGAGCGCGAAGAGAAAAAGCGCAAAGAAAACAGTTTCCTCCATAAAGGATTCAGAAAACTCAAGGATTTCTTCCTGGATACGATTTCTGAAGAAGAATAAAAATGTTCGAATAGTAGAGTAAACGCTCTAAGAATGGACTATAATTAGGATAAACTCTAAAGAATATAAAGATTATGCAAGATAGCAAACCACATATCCTTGATTTCGGTGAACCGGAAAAGGAAAATAGCATCATCAAAGTGATCGGTGTAGGTGGTGGCGGCGGCAATGCAGTCAACCACATGTACCGGGAAGGCATTCACGATGTAAGTTTTGTACTTTGTAATACCGACAATCAGGCACTTAATGATTCTCCTGTACCTGTCCATCTCCAATTAGGAAAAGAAGGACTTGGAGCCGGCAACAAACCAGAGAAGGCAAAACAAGCTGCCGAAGAAACATTGGAAGACATCAAACATATGCTTAATGATGGTACCAAGATGGCTTTCATTACTGCAGGTATGGGCGGAGGAACAGGTACTGGAGCTGCTCCTGTCATTGCGCGCGTCAGCAAAGAACTGGGCATATTGACAGTCGGCATCGTAACCATCCCTTTCAAATTTGAAGGTCCGCGAAAAATCGACCAAGCACTCGATGGTGTTGAAGAAATGTCTAAACATGTAGATGCATTGTTGGTTATCAACAACGAAAGACTTCGTCAGATTTATCCAGATCTGGCGGTTTTGGATGCATTCGGCAAGGCAGATGACACACTAAGTGTAGCTGCCAAGAGTATCGCAGAAATCATTACTGTACACGGCCTCATCAACCTTGACTTCAATGATGTCAAAACCGTCCTCAAAGACGGAGGCGTTGCCATCATGAGTACTGGCTATGGTGAAGGTGAAGGACGCGTCAAGAAAGCGATAGATGATGCATTGAACTCACCTCTGCTCAATGACAATGATGTTTTCAATTCTAAAAAGATCCTTCTTAGCATTGCCTTTGCAAGTGAAAAGAAAGACAATCCAGGTCTTACCATGGACGAAATGAATGACGTAAACGACTTCATGGAAAAATTTGGTGATGACTTTGAATTGAAATGGGGACTTGCCATTGACCCTGAATTAGGAAGCAGGGTCAAAGTAACCGTCTTGGCTACAGGTTTCGGATTGGAAGATGTAGAAGGTATGAACCGCCATCTCAAGAAACATACAGAAGAAGAATCCCGACGCCTTGCAGAACAAGAAGAAAAAAGAGCAGAGAACGAGGAAAGAAGAAAAAGATATTATGGAAGTGACGGTACAACGACTCAGTACAAACGTCACCCACATATCTTCCTGTTCAAGCCAGAAGATCTGGACAATGAGGATGTGATTCTACAAGTAGAAAACACACCGACATATAAACGTACAAGACAGACTCTTGAGGAAATCCGAAACATCGCTTTAGGAAAAATCGAAGATGATGAAAACAGAAATGCAGATGGAAACGAGCCTGTCCAGGGAGTCATCAGTTTTGCATAAGTGAAATCCTCACAAAGGATTCAGCAGAACAATTCCTGAAGTACTGACAAAGACTTCAATTCGGGAAATCCGGGAATATGAAGACGATAATATTCTATCATCACCTCTACAGAATGATTCCGCTCCTGGCGGGACATCTTGTAGAGGTGCATTGTTTTATAGTCTAATCGGAACATTTGCAAAAGATGAAAAGAATCACTTTCTGATAAATAATGAGAATGAGCAGGGACGAAAGGTACAAACTTCCCCTCATCCAAATCAAAATACTTAGATTGTTCCAACCCTTCACTCAAATTGGGTCCAATTCCCATATAAAAACTTAATCTCATTAAAAACAGCAAATGAAAATTAGCAATTCCTTCATGAGCACCATCAAACCAAACCAAACTATCATAAACAAAATAAAATAAAGGAAGATTCTTCTGCTCAAATTTGGTAGCATACAGCAGGAACTCTGCTAAAAACAGAGAAACAGATATTTTAATAGGAGAAAAAGGAATATCCTCATAAGGATAGAGAATACCTATATTTTTAATACGCTGCAAATTCTGGCTAACCCGGTAATCAAATTCTAAAGTTACCAAAGTCAATGGCTGGAAATATTGTCTCTTGGAATTACTCTTTGAAGATTTTGGAATTTTAACCAAAAAAGACACTCTTCCTCTGGATTCTGTCAGAAAATCCACAATAAATTGCGACTCTCCATATTTAATAGAATGTAGGACAATTGCTCTTGTTTTTTCCATCATACGAACGTTTTTAGATGATTTTGAGGGCAAAATTACAAAAAAACACGCATTTAGAGAAAATTTTCCCGAAAAAATTTGCAGGATTAAAATAAATGTAGTAACTTTGCACCCGCAAAACAACAAATGGTCCCTTCGTCTATCGGTTAGGACGAGAGATTTTCATTCTCTAAAGAGCAGTTCGACTCTGCTAGGGACTACATAAGAAAATAAAAAAAATAAAATATTAAGATGGCAAATCATAAATCATCAATCAAGAGAATCCGTCAGGACAAAAAGAAGTCTTTGCACAATAAGTATTATGCAAAGACAATGCGTAACGCTGTACGCAAGTTGCGCAACATGACTGATAAGGAAGAGGCTGTAAAGCTCTACCCTACAGTTCAGAAGCTTTTAGACAAATTGGCTAAGATTAACGTTATCCATAGCAATAAGGCTGCAAACTTGAAGTCAGGTTTGGCTCAGCACATTGCTAAGTTAGGTTAATATAACGTTAAAAGCTAAAAAGATATATAAGGTTGCAATTCGAAAGAATTGCAACCTTATTTATTTTATATCAAAACTAAGCATTTCACTATTTTTTGCAGTTTTTTAGCAACAAAAATTGCATATTCTCATGTTTTTTCCGTATCTTTGCACGATAATAATACTAAGCAAAGAAATGGCAGAAAATACAAACAACGCAAATAATTATTCAGCGAGCAACATTCAAGTCCTCGAAGGCTTGGAAGCTGTTCGTAAGCGTCCTGCGATGTACATTGGTGACATCTCAGAAAAGGGTCTCCACCATTTGGTCAACGAGACCGTTGACAACTCCATTGATGAAGCCATGGCTGGATATTGTACAGACATTGAAGTTACAATCAATGAAGACAATTCTATCACCGTAGAAGACAATGGTCGTGGTATCCCTGTTGATATGCATGAAAAGCTTCACAAATCCGCACTCGAAGTCGTTATGACAGTACTTCACGCAGGTGGTAAATTTGACAAAGGTTCCTACAAGGTATCTGGTGGTTTGCATGGTGTAGGTGTAAGTTGTGTAAACGCACTCTCTTCACACATGAAATCTCAGGTATTCCGTGAAGGTAAAATATATCAGCAAGAATACGAAAAAGGTAAGCCTCTCTACCCTGTCAAGGTTATTGGTGAGACTGAAAAGCGAGGTACACGCCAGCAATTCTGGCCAGACCCTACTATTTTCACCCACACCATTTATAAATGGGATATTATCGCAAGCCGTATGCGCGAGTTGGCATTTCTCAATGCTGGCATAAAGATTACCCTTACAGATCTCCGTCCAGACGAAGAAGGAAAAACCAAGCAAGAGGTTTTCCATGCAAAAGATGGTCTGAAAGAGTTTGTAAGATACGTTGACCGCCATCGCACACACCTCTTTGATGATGTCATCTATCTCAAGACAGAGAAACAAGGCATTCCTATAGAGATTGCCATCATGTATAATACAGACTATACAGAGAATATTCACTCCTACGTAAATAATATCAACACAATAGAGGGTGGTACTCACCTTACTGGTTTCCGCATGGCTTTAACCCGTACGCTCAAAGCTTACGCAGAAGCTGACCCATCAATCTCCAAGCAGATAGAAAAGGCAAAGGTAGAGATTGCTCCTGAAGATTTCCGCGAAGGCCTTACTGCTGTTATATCTATCAAAGTAGCAGAGCCACAGTTTGAAGGTCAGACTAAGACCAAATTAGGAAACAGCGAAGTACAGGGTGCCGTTCAGCAGGCTGTCAATGAAGCTTTGGCAGATTATCTGGAAGAACACCCAGATGAAGCTAAGCGTATTTGCGAAAAAGTAGTTCTGGCAGCGACAGCACGTATCGCAGCCCGCAAAGCTCGTGAAAGCGTACAGCGAAAGAACTTCATGACTGGTGGCGGTCTCCCAGGAAAACTTGCAGACTGCTCTATCAAGGATCCTAAGGAATGCGAGATATTCCTTGTCGAGGGTGACTCCGCTGGCGGTTCCGCAAAACAAGGTCGCGACAGATTCCATCAAGCAATTCTTCCTTTGCGCGGTAAAATTCTGAATGTAGAAAAAGTACAATGGCACAAAGTCTTTGAGGCTGAGTCCGTTATGAATATCATCCAGAGTATCGGCGTACGCTTTGGAGTAGATGGTGAAGATAGCAAAGAGGCTAATACAGAAAAGTTGAGATATGACAAGATTATCATCATGACCGATGCCGATGTCGATGGTTCTCACATCGACACACTTATCATGACTCTCTTCTACCGCTTTATGCCTAAGGTTATCGAGGAAGGACATCTCTATATTGCAACTCCACCTCTCTACAAATGCTCATTCAAGAATAAAGTCAGCGAATACTGCTATACCGAGCAGCAGCGCCAGGCTTTCATTGATAAATACGGAGAGGGACAAGAGGATAAAAACATTCACACACAACGATACAAAGGTTTGGGTGAGATGAATCCAGAACAATTGTGGGAAACTACTATGGATCCATCTACACGATTACTCAAACAGGTTACAATAGAGAATGCTGCACAAGCAGATGAAATTTTCTCTATGTTGATGGGTGATGATGTTGAGCCTCGCCGAGAATTCATTGAACAAAATGCAACCTACGCTAATATTGACGCATAATAAATACAAGGCAGGCTCATTAAACAAGCCTGCCTTGCATTTATATTCAGTAATAGTACCTTATTTACCAGAAATATAATGACTAAAGAATTCTTTTTTAGCCTTACTCTATGTGCTATAAGTTTAACTGCAAATGCACATAAAAAGGCAACTACAACGCAAGTTCCACTTACCTTATGGTACAACCAAGAGGCACATGCCTTTGAGGAATCACTACCTATCGGCAATGGTAAGTTGGGAGCATTAGTTTATGGTGGAGCAGATAATGATTCTATTTACCTAAATGACATCACCTTGTGGACAGGTCAACCTGTTAATCCGCAAGAAGGAGGTGATGCATATAAATGGATACCCAAAATACGGGAAGCTCTGTTTAAGGAAGATTATAAGACAGCCGATTCCTTGCAACATTTCGTACAAGGACACAACTCGGAATTATACCAGCCTTTAGGTCTGATTCAAATAAAGGACTTTAATCAAGGAGAAATCAGCAACTATCATCGCCAATTAAGCTTAGATAGCAGCCTGGTATCCATCAGTTTTGTGCGTAATAAAGTTACCTTCAAAAAGGAATACTTCGCTTCTCATCCGGACAAAATGATTGCCATAAGACTGAGTGCCTCTAAAAAAGGAACCATCAATAGCGACATTTCTCTCACGTCGCTAATTCCTCATCAAGTGAAAGCATCCCAAAAACAACTCACTATGTCGGGCCATGTTCTGGGTGATGAAGGAAACAGCATACACTATTGCTCCATACTGCAAGTCAAAAACACAGATGGAAGCATTAGTGCCAGTGACTCTACCCTACACCTTACTGGAGTAACTGAAGCTATTATCTATCTGGTCAATGAGACCAGTTATAATGGTTTTGACAAACATCCTGTCAAAGAAGGAGCACCCTATTTAGAAAATGTCACTGACGATATCTGGCATCTGACAAATTTTACATACAAAGAATTACGACAAAGACATTTATCAGACTACCAAAAACTCTTTGGCAGGGTAAAATTCAACTTGTCTGATGCAAAATATGATGTCCAGAATCCAACAGATAAACAATTGCTATCGTATAGCGACGAAAAGAAGCATAATCCTTATCTGGAAATGCTCTATTTCCAATATGGCAGATACTTGCTTATCAGCAGTTCACGAACAAATGGAGTACCAGCCAATCTTCAGGGGCTTTGGGCTCCTGCACTCAAGTCACCTTGGAGAGGAAATTACACCATTAATATCAATCTGGAAGAAAATTATTGGCCGGCAGAATCAACCAATCTTCCAGAACTGGTAATGCCTGTTGATGGACTTGTAAAAGGCATGGCAGTAACAGGTCGCCATAATGCCCAACATTTTTATGGCATAAACAAAGGTTGGTGTGCAGGACATAATACTGATGCATGGGCTATGTCAAATCCTGTAGGAACCGGTAACGAAAGCCCTCAATGGAGTAATTGGGCAATGGGAGGTGCCTGGCTTGTACAGACACTATGGGATCATTATGACTATACAAGAGATATTAATTACTTAAGAGATACAGCCTATCCTCTCATGAAAGGGGCTTGTGATTTCATGCTTGAATGGCTCATAGAAGATCCTCATAATCCTGCACAACTGATAACTGCACCATGTACATCTCCAGAAGCTGACTACATCACCGATAAAGGATATCGAGGAAGTTCACTATATGGCGGCACAGCAGACTTGGCGATTATCAGGGAACTATTCAAAAATACGATTAAAGGTGCCCAAGCACTTGGAATAGACAAAAATTACCAAGTACGCCTGCAAAGTTCATTAGAGCGCTTACGCCCTTATCATATAGGGAAAAGAGGTAATCTCATGGAATGGTATCACGACTGGGACGATCAGGACTGGCATCACAGACACCAATCACACTTATTGGGTCTATATCCTTTCCATCAAATCTCGTTAGCGCAAACGCCAGATTTGGCGCAAGCTGCAACAAAGACTTTAGAAATAAAGGGCGATAAATCTACAGGATGGAGCACAGGATGGCGCATCAATCTATGGGCACGCCTACATCGTCAGGACAAAGCTTATCAAATACTGCGCAAATTGCTTACATATGTGAGTCCAGAGAAATACAAAGACCGGAAACACCATTCAGGTGGAACCTATCCTAACCTGTTTGATGCGCATCCGCCATTCCAGATAGATGGTAATTTCGGTGGAACAGCTGGCATCTGTGAGATGCTTATGCAGTGTGATGGAGAAAACATGGACTTGCTTCCTGCACTCCCAGACTCATGGAAGCAGGGAAATATCCAGGGAATCAAAGCCAGAGGAAACTACACCCTCAACCTCTATTGGAAAGACAAGAAGGTTTCAAAGGCAGAGATTATTAGCCATGCGGATGGAAGATTAACCGTAAACTACAACGGGAAATCTAAAAAAATAACACTTAAAAGAGGAACAAAAAAAGTTCTCAGATGAAAAGAATCGAAACTTTTATATTAGCAATGCTTTGGGTACTAAATTCGAGCGCACACGAATTTAGTACTCATTGGATTTCCTACCCTATATCCAACGACTCATCAGAAGTTCTTTTCTGCCACGTTTTTCCTTCACAAGGGAAACCCAAACAGGGAAGCATTACTTTTGCAAGTTGTGGGAGAATAAAGGTATTTGTCAACGAAAGAAATATTAGTCCAAAAGCCTATTTCTGTAATCCTGACTCTGCAACAGTTTTCATATATACATATGATATAACAAGGTTTCTGCAACCGCATAAGAATACGATTGCTGTATGGTACGCTCCAGAAAGCGGCAGAGAGCCATCCAAACAGCTTTCTATGGAATATTATGGATATGATGCTAAGGGTAAATATTTCTACCACAAAGCAAATGGAGACTGGAAATGTTGTATACTAAAAGGATGCTATATCAAAAAAGAAATAGAAGCATTTGACGCATGCAGTTATGACAACCAGTGGAAGTCTCCGGATTTCGATAGATCCAAATGGTTAAATCCATTAGGAGCTTACATCCAATCAAGGGACTACAGGTTGATTAACAATCCTTTTGAGCGTGGACATTGTACTATTCGACATATTATGAGTCCAATAGATGTTTATCGTGACCAAAAGAGTATTTATTACGACTTTGGCAAGGCGTTCAAGGGAACACCAAGAATAACTTTAAGAGAAGCTAAAAGAAAAGAGACTATTAACATGGATGGATTTAGATATACTTGTAATGGCGAATTAGATGAACAAGCTTTCCGAAGATTCACTAATAAAAGCCAAAGAATTATTAAAATCTATAGTAATTCTCAGTATTTCAAAGAATCTCAAATTGTTAACATAGAGGGATTAGAAAATGAATAAAGAATATTCTAACACACAAAAAAAATAAAAATATAATCCTAAAACCATGACAAATTTAAATACAAAAAAAGAGATTTCTATTGCACAAGCAAAAGAAATCAAGTCAGAATGCAAATTTTTAAATGACGAAATTTGCTATATTGAAGATATTGACGTAGAAGACCTGCCATCAGAGAAAACGGAAGTGAAATGCATCACTCTTATTTTATGTTTGGAGGGTACTCTACGTTATGATATAAATGGGCATACTGTTATTGCAGAGAAAAACAGTATCCTCTATTTTGCGAGTGGGCAATACGTAGATAACTTCAGAGTTATGTCTTCTACTTTTAAAGGAAAGGCTTTACTTATAAAAACTTCTAACATTAACCTGCTTGCAAATAATTTCACAAATATTTCTACTTTAACAAACGAATTAACAATCATAGATAAAGTAAAAATTGATACATGCGACATAAATAGTATAAACAGTTTACTGACACTAATAAAGACATTCATGGACAAGAA
>CAMBBY010000004.1 GCA_945863825.1 uncultured Prevotella sp.
CATCCTGCGAGACAGCAGAACATGGAGGCAAGTGTCAAAAAGATATTCTTCATATGTAATGAATGTGTAGTTATGAATATTGTGATGTTTGTCGTTTCTATGGGCAAAGATATATAAAAATCCCTAATTATAAGCCTGTCGGAATAAAAAAACTAATGTCATTTGACGAATTGGGCCGTTTTGAGAAGAATTATGCTTATAACGGGTCCTAATAAATACCTGGGTTGCCTGTTTGTTGTACCCAAAACGAGAACCATTGCAGTTTCCTGATTTAGGTTGACTACCTGCTTGCACAAATACTGTAAGCAGCAAGCGCTGTAAGCGCAAAAGAGTTATCAGCTCCCTGTTATTCATGCTTTTCCGAACAAAAACCATTGACAAAAAGCTTTACCCAGACTGATGGTAAAGGTTTTCTTAGCGGAACAACTATCCTGGCAAAGTTGAAGCCGCCCCATACTGGACGGCTTCAGTATTCTGCTATCTCCAGTCTTGGCACAGCCATGTTGTTGGCGGGTTACTCCTAAGCAAAGTCAGTTTCCTCGTCCGGCTGCACTTTAAAATTACTATTTTTCATCGAATTACGAAATAATGAAAAATAAACATTAAATATGCATCGTCATTTGAAGTCTACAGGCTTGAATGAACTCGCCTCAGACACACTCTGTAAAACACAACCTTGTTATTTCTTAATTTTTGTCCACATCTACAGCAGAATAATTGATCCGACAACGGAAGCAATCAATTCTGCAACGAAGCCGTATGCTTCAAATCCAAATACATCAAAGATTTTATTACCTATGAAACTACCTCATATACCAAGTATAAGGTACATTATCAATCCTTTATTCTTCTTTGACAGTAACAGACATGCAATATAGCCAGCCAAAAGTCCAATGATAATTGCGCTAATCATATGTTGTTAATATACCAAAATCCCGTTTACCACTATGGCATCTGGTTATTCAGATGCCATAATGGCAAAGGGAAATGGAATTGTTTACTTAAAGATTAAATGTTTTATTTCACGTACACCTGTTACAAGGAAGCCGAGGATGAATATTATAATCCAATCCATTATTGGCAGTTTTTCAACATTGAAGAAACTATTCAACATTGGAACCTGAACTATAGCAACCTGACCGAGTGACACAATCGTTGCAATGATAAGGAATCCATCACATCCCTTCAAATTCCAACCAGAACCTCCTGTCTTATAACCACGTGCATTAAACATGTAACCCATGTGAGTCATTACGAATACGGAAAACAAGAGAGTAAGCTCATAGGTAGATACAGGATTGCGATCACCAAATGAGAAGTTCATTTTCAGCAGGTCTTTCATACTCAGAATGTCTGTATGCTGGAAAATAACAAGCATTACAAGAAGCATTACGAAGAAGAACCCACCTACACCAAAGATATTGCGTAGCATTGATGGATCAAGGATGAATGCATTTGGATCACGAGGTTTTTCGTTCATAACTGACTGCTGAGGAGGAAGAGCAGAAAGTGCAATAGCTGCGAATGTGTCCATGATGAGGTTCACCCAAAGCATCTGTGTAACAGTCAATGGTGACTCTGTTCCGAGGAACGCGCCAAAAAGAACGAGGAAACATGCAGCTACGTTTACTGTAAGCTGGAAGAGAAGGAATCTCTGGATATTCTTATAGAGAGAACGTCCCCACATTACAGCATTGGCAATAGTGCTGAATGAGTTGTCCTGAATAATCATATCGGAAGCATCCTTAGCAACGGCGGTACCATTACCCATTGACAGACCAACGTCGGCCTTGTTAAGTGCAGGAGCGTCGTTTGTACCATCACCAGTTACAGCTACAACCTGGTCAAGACTCTGGAGAGCCTCAACAAGACGTTTCTTGTCCATAGGTCTTGCGCGAGCAATAATCTTAAGATCCATAGCACGCTCCTGAAGTTGTTTGTCAGAAAGCATAGCAAGTTCTGCACCTGTAATGATGTTCTTGTCGGTATCGGTATCTTTCCAAAGACCTATCTTGCGACCAATCTCCTTGGCTGTGGTAGGAGTATCACCAGTAACAATCTTCACTGCGATACCAGCCTTCATACAATCACATATAGATTCCTTAACACCTTCACGGATATCATCCTGAATTGCAAAAATACCAACGAACTTGAGGTTCTTTGCAATTAACTCACCATCCATAAAGATGTTATCTGTTTCAGTAAGTTCTGCATATGCGAGACCTAATGTACGCATAGCTCTGTTCTGATATGACAGAAGTTCTTTTTCAAGAGATTCTTTGTTTTCTGCACTGATTTCGCAGAGATCAAGAAGGATTTCAGGAGCACCCTTCACATAAACAACCTTCTTACCAAGAACAGCAGAGTTAGCGATTGTTGCCATATACTTATTCTCTGTTGTAAATGGAAGTCTGTCGATCATTTGAACGCCATCTCGAACCTCAAGATAATCAGAGCCATTCTTTTGAAGCCAGAGGAGAAGAGCACCTTCTGTTGGATTACCAATAACCTTGGTATTATTTTTGTCTGTAAAGTCAAGGTTTGCTGTTGTGTTAACGGCTATCATCTCTGCAACGAGCTCCTTGTTAGAGCAAGCAATCTTTGAATCCACAACCTCCATCTGATTCTTTGTCAAAGTACCAGTCTTATCGGTACAGATAACAGATGTTGCACCCATTGTCTCGCAAGCGTGCATTGTACGAGGAAGAGTGTTGCTCTTCATCAACTTACGCATACTGAATGCAAGGCTCAAAGTAACAGACATAGGAAGACCTTCTGGAACAGCTACAACGACAAGTGTTACAGCAATCATGATGGTTTTAAGGAAGAAACTAACGAACTCTACCCAGAACTCACCAGAAGAGAAGTTGATATCACCTGAGATAAAGAACCATACTAATCGACCAATGATAATGAAACCTGCAATCCAGTAACTTGCATTTGTAATCCAGTCTGCAAGTCCATTGAGTTTTCTGCTTAGGGGAGTCTCACTGCCCTTACGTACACGCATACGGTCAATAAGTGGCTGCTCAACTACTATGTCATCATCTTCATGCTCACCCTGATACTCTTCGAGTGCATCGTTAGCATCATCCTCGGTGCTATATTTACCAACGATTTCACCTGTAGTGTTGTTCTTCACGAACCAACCAACGGTAATCTCGTCACCTTCATTAAGTGACTTGTAAACTTCACCACACTCAGTATTCATACCAACCTGAGTAACCTCAGCGGTACAATAGCCTTCTATGATGTTTGTTCCCTTTTTAATCTCATTTGCCTTATATGTAGCATCTGGGTAAGCATTTGCATCAAGAGATTTTGTTGCCTGAAGCTCACCAGTAAGAGAAGACTCATCAACTGTAAGGTTAAGACAATCCAACAAAGTACAGTCAGCAGGGATCTCTTCGCCTGTTTCCAACTTTACGATGTCACCAACAACGATGTCCTTACGTGGAACCTGACAAACGTGTCCGTTGCGGATAACTTTTACAGCCTCGTCATCGTTAGACTGATTAAGGCTCTGGAATGTCTTTTCATTATTCTTCTCCAACCAGAAGGCGATACTTGTTGCAAGGATAAGGGCAACAATGATACCAATAGGCTCGAAGAATGCAGTCCAATCAGCATTATTCCATTCATACTCATAAATGGAGATACCCATTGAAAGCACAAATGCGGTAATCAAAATCTTAAAGAGAGGATCGCCAAAACCTCCAAAGAAACCAACAATAAGAATAAGTAGTGTTGCTATCGTAACGATACCTGGCATTACCCAGATCGCGCTTCCCATACTACCAACCAACACTCCTGCAAGAACAACAGAAAGTGCGATCAGCACAAACATGACAATCGCAATAGGATGTTTACATACTTCTTTGATCTGATCCCACAAGGAATCTTCTTCTGGCGGAGTCAGCACATTAGCACCATACTTCGCACGGCTTTCGAGCACTTGTGCATCGGTTAAGCCTTGATAGTGAATTTTACTCATTATTTTTTATTTTTGATTTACATATTCTTTTGATATTACGCCTGATAATCGCAAATGTTGCAACTATCAGGATAACAGTGAGTATAGACATCACAACCTCAAGTTGTTCCTTATGTCCTTGACCATATATTATCAGACCCAACATAGCGAATGTCACTACTATGGAAAATAAATATCCCACTAAGTTCCATCTTCTTATTCTTTGTCCATCCATATCAATAACAAATTTTACATGCACGTCTCGTTTTCTTTGCTTCACTTAAAGGTATTGATTTTATCTTGTGTGTAGCGTTGCTCAATCCTCTACATGACTTAGTAGAATGGTACACTTTACCAGTTTCGCAAATATATACCAATGTTTCTGATGAATAAGCATTTGACGTTACTCCAATGGTATATATTTGCGTGACACAGCTAAATATAAACAAAGATAATACAATAAACCTCTTCATTAGTCTTCTATATCTTCGAATCCCTGTTTGAATCCCTCCATAATTCCTTCTGCCTCCTTCATCGCATCCTCCAATCCGTTTTTAAACGATTTGATAGAATACTTTGTAAGTTGTGCAAGATAGATACCTTTGAGACGACCAATCTCCTTCAGTTCTTCATCAGTATATTCGTCCTTATACTGTTCGATTTCACTTTCTATCAACTCTATTTCGTCAGCTGTTGACTGCCAATCTTCTTCTGTGTATTCAGAGGCATTTTGTTGTACATCTTCTGCCAACGCCTCTAATCTGTTAATTGGAGTTTGTTTTGAATGACACGACATCATGCACAATGATAATATTGCGCATAAGATGAAGGATGTTAAGAATTTAATTATATTCATATCAGTACTATAAGTTTTACCCCTTATGTTGTTTCAACCCCAGGAAATATCGCAATGAATACTCAATGACCAATTATGGGACATTTAGTTTTGATTAAACTCTTCCTCACTGATAGCTACAGTTTCGAAATTGTTTTCAGTATCACCATTTATTACATTAAGTTCAAGCGAATAGTTGACAAAACTCTGGGAGTTCTTCTTGCCAAAGTCGTAACTTGATGCGCTCTTCTCATAGAAAGGACTACGTGTGAATTTGCCTTTGACAGTAACACCATCAGAAAGTTCCATCCAATCCTTTCCGTAAGCAAGCTTAAGATAATAACGACCCTGAGGTATTTGGCTTACAGTAATGCTTTCGCCTTCTGGTACATATACATAACGTATACACTTTTCAGAAGAAGCATCGACAATCTTTATTGCCACACTAAAACCTTCTCCAATTCGTATGTCAAAATAATTATCTTGAATGCCATATATAGGCTTAATTCCATATTCAGTTCCAAGTTCACCACCTTCAGGAGTATTAGAACTCCATCCGTTCTGAATCAACTCCTCCTGTTCTGGAGTTGGCTCTTCATTTGTCTGTGTTGTGGTACTATTACCACCACATGATGACAAACCCAATGCTAACGAAAGCATCAATGCCTTATAATGCATCTTCATGAGATTAACGCTAATAAGTAATTAACAATAGCCCAACCGATAATGACAACACCAATGATTTTGCAAATCATAGTTGCTGCCTTCAAATTGTTTTTCTTAAGATGTCCCTTCAAAAAGATTGGTACTGCCAACCAGATTATGAGACCGATAATGATAGATAATACTGGCATATAAAATGTTAGAAAGGGCAGATGGTATCTGGGTATCATCTGCCCTTTTGATTAGTTTATTACTTTACAAGACCATTACGATACATCTCGTTGACCTTGCTTTGAATTTCTGCATACTGATCACCAAGTTTCTGCTTTCGAACTTCTCCATTGCCATAGTTGCCACGGATAACTTCTTTAGCTTTCTCCTCCAATGTGCCAGAAAGTGTTGCTGGCTGAACAGCAGGAGTTGTCGGCTGTACAGTACTTGTTGGCTGACTTGTTGGCTTTGCTGGTTCTGTTGTCTTAGCTGTAACATCCTGCTTTGGTTCAGTTTTTGCAGACGATACATCTGGTGAAGTCTCTTCCTGAGCAGGAGATGCTGTTTCCTCACCATCAGCAGAGATACTTGCATCTGCAGACTCTGTCTCAGGAGTTTCTACAGTCTGGTCGTTATTTTGTTCCTTGCCATAACCTTCATTTGAAGTATCTGTTGTTCCTTCTACAACTTCTGTAGTTGTATCATCAGTCTTTTCATCTGAAGAATTGAAGTAAGAATAAGCACCATAACCGAGCAAACATGCAACGACTGCAGCTGCTATGCCACCATAGATTTTAGAATTACCACTTTTACCATCTCCACCACCTGTGGTTGGGGTTGGAGTTGGAGTAGGTTCGGGTACTGGTTCCTTGACTGGTTCTTTCTTACGCAAAGTAGGCTTTGTTGACTGCTGTATAGGTTCTACAACAGGTTCTTGCTCTGTCTTTGCTTTAAGAGTAACCTTTTTCTTAATCTGTACCATGGTGATTATTCATTACAGATGAGCGAGAAGCCTGGGATTTGCTCGAAAGCACCGCTAAGGTCAAGTACACGGCTCTCATTCTTCAGAGCATACTTGCCATCATTGTTCTTGATAGAGCATACGCAGTAAACAGGACCCTCATCGTTTGAGTCAGCAAGAACCTCAAGATAGTCACCAGAGTCACTCTGAAGTTCTACACGACCGCCTTCTTCTGCGTATGTTACATCCTCGCCTTCGATAGCTGCATCATAGTTCACGATGCAAACGTATGCTGTGTCGATTTCATCGAGTTTAGCAACATTGATCTGCTCTGTTTCTTCTGTACCAGGAGCTGGCTCCTTATTATCACCAAGGTGAAGCATGAATGGGAACTTCTCAAGATTACCGAGGTCTGACTTCTTTCCTCTGTACTCATTTGAGAATACACCACCAATGCTACCGTCCTTCTTCTTGAAGAAGAGACAAAGGTCAAGGTCAGTTTCTGAACTCCAGAACAACTTCACTTTGAGCTTACCTTCAAAAGTAAATGCAGCCTGCTCCTCTTTCTTGCGAAGAGTAATCTTCTTTTTCAATGTGATTTCTGCCATAGTTATTTATATTTAAATGGTATTAACTGTGATTACATAAGATTTGCAAGAGCCTCTGGGAACGAATTAGCATTTGCCTTCAGGGTTTCAAGGAGAGCCTTTTCTACACCATCGACCTTGCCGTCAGCACCGATTTTCTCAACAAGCCATGCTGCTTCATCCTCATCAATTTCATTAGGAGAAACCTCATCCTTCAAAAGGAAATCAGAGATAGCTTGAACAAAGAAACCTTCCCAACTAGCATCGTTCTCTTTTCCGCTTACAGCATCATTCAATTCAAAGAGGAAGTTTGCTTCGTCTTTGTCTATGATACCATCTGCATAGAGAATTTCCTTCAGCTCTTGTACTTCTGCTGCATCAATAACGCCATCAGCTAGAAGTTCTGCTTTTAATGTTTCTAATGTCTTCATATTTTTATATCATTGATTATTCACAGATCATTGAGAAACCTGGAATCTTCTCAAATGCAGTACCCAGGTCCATAACAACACCTTCATTCAATACAGAGTTCTCCCCATCTTTGTTCTTGATAGAACATACATGATAAACATGACCCATTTCAGCTGAATCTATAGTAACCTCAAAATAGTCACCTGAATCACTCTGAATTTCTACACGACCAGAGTCCTGTGCAAAGTTTACCTCTTCACCATCAACCGCCTTTGAATAGTTGAGAACAACAACATTGGCAGTATCGATTTCATTAAGACTTGCAACATTTATCTGTTCTACAGATTCACCACCCTCAGCTGGTTCTGGTTCATCTCCTTTATGAAGCATAAAAGGGAACTGATCAAGAGCGCCAAGGTCTGATTTCTTTTGACGGAATGCTGATGAGAATACACCACCAGGTGTGCCATCCTTCTTTGTGAAGAATACACAGAGGTCAAGGTCTGTGTTAGACTGCCAGAGCAGTTTTACTTTAAGTAAACCTGTGAAAGTAAATTCAGCAGGCTTCTCCTTGCGACGGAGAACGATCTTTTTCTTTAACTGAACTTCTGCCATAGTTATAAAAATTTTGATAATATATGTTTAATGAAAATTTGCTCTATTGCCTACGAATTGAAGAAGTCATCAAAGCCTTTGGTGGCTTTTTTTATTGTATCATTTGCCTTCTTTACAGCTTTTGAGGCTTCTCCGAAGAAATCATCTATATCTTGCGTAGGTTTCTTTTCTGACTTCGATTTTGCTGGTACTTGCTTCTGTTTAGAATCTGCAAAGAAGTCATCAAATCCCGTATTACCAGACTGTGGTTTCTTAGGTGGTTCAGGAGTCGTCTTTTTTCCTGAAGAACCAGAAGGGTTATCATCCGTTGGGACTGGTGGTACTGGTTTTGGAGCGGTATGCTTGCTTTCAAACTCAGCTTCGCGAGCAAAAAGAAGCTTTCTTAACTCACGTATCTGGTTCTGAATCTCAGGTTCCTTGATCAAATTGGATGGTGGTAACAAAGTTTCTGATGCTTTGGATATAAATTTACCTACAGCACCAAATGCACCTCCAAGACCTAGAGCTTTTCCTGTTTCTGAATTTCCAATCTTGTCAGCGACCTCTTGCATAGAATCATTGACATAACCCTTAGAAAGCAAGTCCAACTTAGTTTTTGCTTCTTTGAACTCTGCGCGGACAATCAAGTCTTTAATCTCAGATATAGCCTTTTCTATTGCCGCTTTTTCTTCGATGACTCTTAGTTTCTCTTCTGCGACAGCCAGTTTCTCTTTTATGCCATCTTCGGTTGAGAGATCAAGTAACTTCTTACATTTATCTGCAACCGTTTTCCAGTCATCTTTCCACTGTGCAGTATCTATTTCTGATTTGAGAGTTTTTATCTTTTCTTCACGCTCCTTTTCGCCTTGCTGTAGAGAGTTGATTTCTGTGAGTTTATTTGTCCATTTTATTTGATTGGCAGGATCTTCCTCACGAAGTTCGTTGCATACAAGAATAGCTTCTGTATAGTCTTTGTTACTTAAAGCTATTTTGAGTTGAGCAGCAAGGTTGTCAATTTTAGACTTAAAAGCGTTTTGGAGTTCTTTGATTTTATCAAATCTTGACATTACCGCCTTATCATCGATACTTAATAGACGGGCTTTTTCCAATTCCTCAGTTGCTTCTTTATAAAGCTTTTGAGCAATAAAGAAATCAGCGCGGTCTATATATCTATCGAAGTCTTTTTGCTGAGTGATTTGGCGATTCGCTTCATCTTTGATGTGTCTTGCCTCTTTTGATTCAGGACTAGAACTAAGAGCTTCTTCCGCCTTTTGTTTTGCGAGTTCCCAATCCTTTTCATCTAAAGCTGTCTTTGCCTGTTGCAGTTTCTCCTTATAGGTCTTCTGCTTAACACTTTGTTCAGCTTTTAAGCGACGCGCTTCCTCACACTTGCTGTTTGCCTCCTCATCATCAGGACGCAATTTTGTCGCAATTTCAAAGTACTCAAACATCTTATCGTAATTAAGATCACTTTCGCTTTCATAACCACGATCCATTGCTTGACGGAACTTAGCTTCTTCTTCTTTCTTAGCCTGAGTAATTTTGGCTATTTCCTCAGCTTCTGCTTGTGCCTTTTCATGAGCAATCCTTTCTTCCTCTGCAATTTTAAGACGACGAAGTTCATCCTCTGCATTTGCAGTGAATTTTGATTCCTGGTCATTGAACTGACTACAATCTATAAAATTATATGCGCTTGCCAACATGGACAAATCCTTATCCATGTAGCATATCATACGATTTTCTCGTAAATTGTAATGATTGAGGAACTGTGAGGTAAACTGTTTATTCGTAAAGGTATTGCCCAAATATACAATTCCAGACATTTCTTCATGACGAACTCCGTTTTCACGAACAAATCTTACGATTTCATCAACAAGATTTTTGGCAATAACTTCTGTCTTTTTATCAATTTGTATCCTTTTCACTCCAACATTATAGGTTTTATGAGGATCTTTTGATAAAGTAACATCAGTTATTTGGACAGGAATATGAAGATGTGCATTGGAAATCTTTAAAATCCAATCATCCACAAATTGTGAACAGCGTAAATATTCAGATTCTATTTCATCCTTAGTCTGGAGAAAGCGCTCTGTTTGGTTAATGCTATCTACAACGTGCTCTATAAGACAACGGCTTCTAAGATCGGTACCCATGCCCGATAAAACACTGTCTGCCATACGCAAGAAAATATCACCACTCTTCTTATAAATTGAATAATGCAGATTTTCATTGCATGCATTCAATACAAGGTAGTGACCTTCATCAGAGAAACCATTTTTCTTAACAGCATACTCTAATGCAAGATGATCGATTCTTGCTACACTTTCTTCAATTTGGAATCCCTCTTCTTCTAACTCTTTTCTGAAAATGAGTCTTGCAGACGGAGTGATGTCTTTTGAGAAACTGAGGTAAGTAGGAATATCGTTTTCGTTGTCAATTGCAGCTTTTAAATCATCAAACACCTTACCCATCTTGAATATATCTTTGATAGGTTGTGAATGCTTGAACATTGTAAATCTTGCTGCAGAGTTGGTTAAATTCGCAAAAATATCACCGTAATAATGATTTTCGCGATTCCAGTAATGGCTTTTAAATCCTTTACCATAGGACACTGTATCGTTTGCAATGTCCTCATGAAAGTAGAGCCAAATACGGTCTTCATTATTCGGTAATTTTACAGGACGAGTGTTACCGTCGACGCTAATTGCGCCGACGATATACCACTTGTCTATGTAAAGTGCTAATGATTTCATTATTAGCAAATAGTCTTATTGATTAAAAGCTTTTCTTATTAAAGTATTGAGGAAACAGAGACCTTCAGCGATAATAATAGGCTGATGATAACGGAAACCGTCACCAGCATTTGCTTTCTCCTTTGCCTTTCTGTACTCACGATCATTGTTAATGATGTTTGAACTGATTCTGCTTGGGAGGTCATCAAGGTCATCACGCAATTCACTATCGGCCTTCATATAGAGTTTAGTCTTTTGACTTACAAATTCTATGAAGATGTCCATGAATGCGGTAAAGTTCGGAGTTTCCTTAATGTCAAAGTTACTCATATCATTAGCGAAGTGCTCACCAGTAAGTTCTTCCTCAACAGACAGAGTCTTTGAACTTCCGTCTGGCATGATGAATTGAACACCCTTTTCACCGCAAATATCAGCGTTGACATTCTTGTTAACCTTAACAATATCCTTTGGATCACAAAGTCCCTTGGCAACTTCAGCCTTGTTGTCAACCTCAATTTCATCACGATATTTGACTGTCAATTCAACGTCAGTAACAACTGCTACACCTGCATTAAGACACTTAGCATAGTATTCTTTCGCAGCACGAGGAGCAGCAGTACGCAACCAGTGGAATATACGACCGCCCTTACCGAATGAAAGTACATCTACTCTTTCAATCTGAGTAAGATTATTCTCCTTGATGGTCTTGCCGATAAGCATACCAGAATAGAAGAGCAAAAGACCAGTAACATAAGCAGGAATCGTGAAAGCGAACTTAGCGTCAATGTTAATAGCATCATAGAAGTTATCATAGTCTTCTGATGTCTTCAACTGGTCGAAGATGTTGTTCAAATAATATGGTGCCTTTTTAGGTTCTGTCAGCACATCTTTAATGTTAGAAACATATACGCTTCTCTGGCTTCCTTCATGGAAGTTTACAAGAGCTTGACGGAAAGTTTCAGACTTTATGATTGCATCGAAGAAAACACCGGCTGCTAAACGAACGGAACTTTCACGATACAATGAAGCCTTATTGTTGTTTGCTGGGTCTTTCGCTAAGAGGAGAATGTCACTGGTGCTACCACCAACGTCAATTCCTAAGAACATATTGTTACTTGACAGACCGAAGTCTTGTGACAGAGCGAAACTACATACAGCTTCTGCTTCAGTAGGGAGATCCTCGTTAAGAGCAGGCTTACGACCATAAGGTGTAAGCTTAATAAGTTCATTGAAAATCTTGTAATAATCCTCAATGTCTGACTCCATCATAGAACCAGGATGACTCCAGCTGATTTCTTCTGGTCTTATTCTATTCTTATATAGGTAAGCGCACGCCTGTAGCCATATAGACTTGAGATAAGCCTTCTTCTTCTCCAATCCCTTCTGATTGTCGAGCCATTTCATGTTATAGTGAAGAGTACCAGCCTGAGTTTGGATTTCAAACTCATTCATATCTCGAACATCAACGTTGGGACGGTTTACAGGAACACCTCCTGCAATCTCTTCTGATTGGTTATATGTGTTATAACGTGAATCATGCTCGTGTAACCATGATTTTAACTGACCATTAGGTGCTGGATAGTTCGTAAAGAACAAGAGTTCATTATTGAGGGCGTTGGCGCGTTTGTCCTCGTTTTCGAGACCCACTAGTACAGATCGACAGTTGTCAAACTGTATTGGCTGTGCACCACGGTCATTGGCATTATAATAGACACAAGTATTGTTACTACCAAAGTCTATACCAACGATAGCACTGCTATTGATGTCAACAGAAGTCAAATCTTTGACAATAGAGTGACGAATCATCAGATAGCCTGCACGAACATCCTTACCGCTTTGTTTTACCATAGCGACAAGACCTTCAATAGGCTTGTCAGCAGACCAAATATTATATTTTGGTAATTCCTCGCCTTGACCAGCAGGATAAGTTACTAATCGCTTAAACTCAGCAGGAAGTTCCTCATTAGGAGCTGGCTGGTACAAAGGAGTTAAGAACTCATTGTTACCATCACGGAGAATTTTTCCATCAAACTTGAAGATTGGTTGGAACTGCTGTTGAGCATCCGCAGTAAACTCAGAATAAAGATAATACTTGTTCCACTTGTCCGAAACAAAGTCTGGCCACATAATTACCTTATTCAAGCCTGTCATCCAGTCAATATCGTATTCACGAGTATTGAGTGTTACACGTTCTCCATCAATCTCTACAACGAGTGTTACAGACAACTGACCAGCATCATTTATTGTTGCAGTCATGTGCGTATTTCCACCATCAGTATATCCAAGAATTTCAGAAAGTCTGTTCTTGAATATGTCAATACCCTTTTCAGAGAGAGGTATTGTGAAATAGCAAGTTGAACCAGAGCGTAAATCTTTTACCTGAAGGAAGAATACAGGAGCATCAGACAATTTTTGACGCTGGCTTGCATCTTCTGCCCATCCCACAACAAAGGCATCTTTGCTGAGTAAGTTCTGGATGTCACCGATCTCTTCGTAATCAGCTCCTTTCTCGTAAGTGAACTTAAAGTCGGGAGTCATGTAAACAGGAACATCTGATTCAAAGAGAATAGAGAAAGGACAAGACAACTGACCATAGCTTGGAATTGGTCCTTTATCTCTTAGTTTTGATGTTGCTCTATCGGCAATTTCTCTTTCCCATGCTCGGCTCATGCCCTTTAAACCACTCAAATCAACAGCCTGTTCTTTATTACGATGTTTATTAACCTTCGTTTCAAAAGCATCGAGGTTTCTGTTCATGTTTTTAACGAACAGATAAAGTTTCTGACGCTCATCTGGAGTCAAGAATGGCATAGGATCTTCGAACTTGCCGTTACGATACCAACTTATATCAGATGCGTCGTCACCAAGGTTTGTATAATTTACGCCAGTGAAACAACCTGTAAGTGGGGATGTGCCTCCTACAAGATGGTCACGATAATAAATCAAATGGATGAATGGTTGAGCATCAGGGTCTCTTTCTAACTGATCCTGATTGCTCCAAATATCTTTATCGTTGAACAACATACGTCCGAAAGCTGATGCAATGTCGTAATCTTCACCCTTTACGTTCATTACAACGGGTGCAGAGAAACGAATACGATCTGAGTGAAGAGCAAGCAAAGCAATAAGACCACGCCACTCTCCATGAAGCATTTCGTAGTATTGTGTCAAACCAGAGGAACCAATATTTGGGTCTGGTGTATTCAATGTTGCAAGAGCAAACTTAAAGAGTTTAGCACGAGCCCATGGTGTTGGTACACCTGAGATTAACGCACCTATCTTATCTGCGGTAACATCGTCAAGGATTTTACCTGTTTGAATACCTTGGATGTAGGAAGACGCCATATTTAGCTCATTCCAACTTCCAGTTATGCCTGTTGTAAGGTCGGTATAACTTTTTATCAATAAAGCTTTAGACATAGCGTTTCGTATTAGTTGATGTTATAGATTGAACACAAAGAATCATAAATCATCTTGTAGAATTGTTCACCAGTATTTGTGATTGAACTTGGTTTTCCAGAATGGAGGTTTTCAATAAACTTTTTCTTGAAAGTATCGAATGCCGAACCGAATAATCCAGTAGAATATTTCCAGTCTTTACCAACTCCTTCTTCTCTATAGATATATTTATTCCAATCAAACTTGCGGAGTTCCTTCATTGTGTGGAAACCGAAGAGTTTAGGATTAAACAAGAAGTTGTCACCACCACCTGCAGAACGATGCAATTGACGTACCCAACCTTCTGCAAGTTCATCATTGACTTGACGCATATGGAACAAACGGAAATACTTTTTCAGATAGTCAACCTGATTAACATCCATAGATTCAAAACCTGTAATCTCCTTTTGGTCACCAGCTCTTGAACTTTCTACAAAGTTATCTTTTCCATTACAGAGGAATGAGAATGCGAGAAGCATACCGAACTTCTTGGCAAAATCTTTGTCATAGTTATCTTTACTACCAACAAAGTCTTTAAATTCGAACTTCATTGATGGTTCAATAGCACGATAAACGTAGTCTGTTTTACCAAGATCTTTGTTCTGTTTCAATTGGCTTTCGTCTGCATGGAAGAAGTCAAGAGCCGCACATGCAGCAAGCAACTCAATATAGTGCGAATCATTCTTTTGATCACCACCGCCAGTAATTGTTTGCGTAATCTTGTCCTTTTCACGTGCCATAGGATCCCAACCGATGCCATCAGTTCCCATCATATAGAAGCGCTGGTAGGTGTTTCGAACGGTCGTATCATCATCGTAGAACATCATTGCAACCTGTGAGTTCAATGCGAACTTATCGCTAGTTGCTATAACCTTCTGATTTTGTAATTCTCCTGCTGATGGTGCTTTGAAACTAAAGTAAGCAGTAAGAAGTGTAGAAGAGAAGTAGGCTCCACGCAACACATTTGCAGCTCCGTTGCTGAGAATTTCAGCTGCACGTGAAATAGCCTGTGGTATGATAGGGATAGATGAAGCTCCAGTTCCACCAAATACAGAGCCAAGGATAAATACCTTAGGTGTTCCGCTTTGAGTTGCTTTAATAAGTTCTTGAAGATAAGCCTTCAACTCATTATCCATGCGTGAACGAGCTGCTTCAATGATAGAATGGTACATCATCATAGAACCCAAATGTGTCTGGGCTCTATAACCATGGCGCAAGTTGAAGGTTTCTACATTGTCTGTCAAAACAAGATCTGCAAGATCTGTTGCGTCCGGATTTCTATAACTCGTATCGTCATAGTTGAATACTTCATTGAAAGTACTCTTAGTCTCATAGTTAGGACTGAACTCGTAATACTTTATATCAGCAGAAAAGAATGTCTCTTTGAGAGGTGTACGATTTGCTTTGTCAATGTTCTTTGCATTAACATAAGCTTCTTTTACCTCTTTTAGGCGAGAGAAGTTACCGTTATTTTTATCTGTGTCCAAGGCTAACAGGTGTATTTCGGTATCGTCAAACATACCCATTGCACAGAGGTGAATCAGCGACTCTATGCAACGCATACCTGTACCGCCTATGCCAAGAACGAAAAATTGTTTAGCCATAGTGTCTTATTTTTTTATGCGACCCAAAATTGAACCGAATTTTGAATGACGGAAACAGAACATAAGTATAAGGCTAACCACAAGATAACCGCCAGTTGTGATGCCGATACACTTTAGGTTGCAATCCTTAAACATATTTACAAAGCCAGCACCTCTGATGTGAGAAGCGACAACCTGGTCATTGTAGAGCCAGAAACCTAGTACTGCAACTATACCAATAATGATAAAGGCAATACGACGTGTGATGTAAGACTTGTCTTTGCCACCCTGCCATGGCACGAGAGCAGAAACGATGAAAGCAATAGCGATTGCTACGAGAAACACGATTACAGCATAGATGTAAGTGTCACTCATCAACTGATTCAGTTGGTTTAGATTGACGACGTTGTTCATATTATTTAGGATTTTAATGTTCAAATGATTTTATATAAATTGTGTAGATTGGTGTCTTTGTTACCTTTTGCTGTACGTCAGGATCAGTCATACACTGCTTAATACTTGCAGACACTGACACATTTGGTTCATCGGACATTGTAATGCTTTGGAACTCAAACTTGCTAGCATATTGCTCAAAGATAGGTTCAACTTTATTAACGCAAATATCTATTTTTGTGTAATTGTAAGGAGAACCATCCAAAGAAGAAGGATCATACATCATGCCAGCAAAATATAAGGCTACTTCACCGTGTTTGCTAAATTCTTTCTCGTCGAGTTGTATAAAATTCTCGACTTCCCAAGGTTCAAAACCTGTTAAGTCAGGTTTTACTTTTGCCTCTTTTGCTTCAGAATATGCTGCATAGGCTGAGTTTATATTATACACTTTCGCTGTTACTCCTGTGATACGGAACGCTCCAAGGCTATTACGGTCTACCTTTATACCATTAAGAATAGGCTCTCCATTCTCTAATGGGTTACCAGTTTTCTGGTCAACGGCATTTGCAACAAGAGGTTCTATACCGTTTTCCCAATCCAAAGGCCAGGATTGAATTTCAAAACAACCTTTGCCGGTAACTTGGGCAGAAAGCATTGAATTAACCTTTGAATGATCACCTCCCTGGCTTAATAATGATGGATGGTCTGCCGAAAGGTGGAATATCTCCACATCGGGAAAGTTCTCTAAAGTTGCAGACTGCATGATTCTGTCGTAAAAATTGCCTGGAAGTCTATTATCGGTAAAAATAATATAGAAACGCTTTTTGTTGAATAGGTTTCCATTATATGGCTCAACATAAGGTTCGCTTATTACATATATATCATGACCACGTAAAAGCCACTTCTTAAACGCATCAGCCATGTAAGGATTGCGTAAATTGTCTTTCGTTGCATTCTTTTGGAAATATTCTCCATCCGTAAGAAGCAAAGATTCCGAATCGCCATCTGCCATTTTGTTAACAGCGCCTTTTAAGTCTGCATAATCGACATTATTGATAGTACGTAACAGATTGTAGGTAGAATCCGCATCATGTCTTACAAAATTGTTTCCTTCAATAGAATAATAATCTTTTGCAGCATTTGAGAAAGAAGGAAGCAATTCCTTGAAGAACTCAGAAGACTGTCCCATGGATATACAAGTAGAATAGTCAACATACAACACAAGGCTATTACTCTTGATTGCATCTACTTCTGTTCCATAGTACTGTTCGTGAAATTCAGAAAGATATTTTTCCGAATTTGGTGTAGAAACGTGGCTACCTCCAAAAAGCCAACAAGAACTAAGCATAGTTGTCGACAATAGTGAAGCTACCAGTAAAACTTTATTTTTCATATCTTTTGTTTTTATATTCCTTAACCTGTTTTGCATTGATGTGGAATAATCCTACACCAGATGTATGAGGACATAAAAACAAGACGTGGAACTTTCATTGTTGCTCGTTCCACGTCAGGAGGCCTTCGCATTGCCCAAGATTGTTGAACGGAGCAACGCGAAAGTCCACGCCAGATATGAATATAATACACCCTTATAATCTACCCATATAGATACACTAATCCCTTTTGGGGGGGGGAAGCATACCTCACAGGTAGGCATAAGGGATGCGCATATAGACACATCCCGAGGACATTCATCGTTGCAATGTTCTGACAATCTTTAGAAAGTTGCGAAGTTTCCTGACGTCAAAACAAAGCGCCTATTGAACGCCTTATCATTATGTCATGATCTCCCGCCCAATACCCGCTGCAACATTTGACGCGTTACCGTCGCATGTTTAAGCTCGGCGTGGACTTCAATCGAACCTTTACTATAGGGGGGTATCACTGGGGTGGAACACCTTCCAAGTAGTTACGATTAAGGAAACCATGTGCAAAAATAGTAAAAAATTCCAATTTGATATAAGAAAACATCAAAAAAAAATGGCAAATCAGTATTTTTTTCAAAATTACACCGAAATGAAGCGCAACCCCCGACTTCTACCAATGTTAGTGAGTGCCATCTGTTATAATATTCCATTAACGAGACCATCTGGGAACTGTTTTTTGAGTGCATTTGTGACATGATATCATATATCTATAAATAATTCGGTTTGTCTGCAATTTGGGATAGAAAATTGTCTGGATATAATGAAATGATGTGTGCATGTCCGTTTTTTACAAATCACATACATGATATTTTTTGTA
>CAMBBY010000005.1 GCA_945863825.1 uncultured Prevotella sp.
CAGACTGATGGAAAGGATGTAAGCAAGGGAAGAAACTGTATTTATTACTTTCCAACAAATTAGGATTAAATGGGTCAGGACATCAAGGCAGTATGTGCTGAATATCTATTCATGTAACAACGCTTATGCTGATGTGTTCCAGAATTCCAGGTTCACGCAAGAAGAAGGTTAAAGGGGCTATACCTCGCGACAAGCATTATGCTTCTTATCCAGCCGTAATGATCGGAAGACTTGGCGTTAGTCAATCAATGCAAGGAAAAAACTTAGGAACGGAGGTTTTGGACTTCATCAAAGCATGGCTCGTTGACCCTATGAACAAAACCGGTTGCAGATTTGTGTTTGTTGATTCCTATAATCAAGATAAGAACTTCAAGTTCTATGAGCGCAATGGCTTTAAGTTCCTCTTCAGTTCAGAGGAACAAGAACGTGAGTTCCGTGATTTGAAGCCAGATAAACCTTTGAATACAAGATTGATGTACTTTGACCTCATTGAGTTGTTGAACTGATATTCAACACAATACACATCACATAAGTTCAGCCTTCGGGTTGGGCTTTTTCTGTGTTGTTTCAAGATTTGAGATGAATATTTCAGTCTTGGCAATGAATGTAGCAAACCTTGGGATGAAATTGTTTGTTCGACATAAATTTGTGATGCCCTCTACTTGTCCTTATTTTGGTCTTAATAGACGATCTGTTTCGGTCTTCTATTAGGACTAATCTTTGTCATCTATTATGCCTCATTCTGGGCCTAAGTTATGATCCATGCCAGTCATAACTTATGATGCGACTACGTCTTAAGTAAAGACCTATTCTTACACTTACTGCAAATCGTAACAAACAAAGATATTCTCATTCATGGTTCACGCGATATATTACATAAAAATCAGATAAGAAACAAACAATTTGAAGTCAATTTGTAAGTTTTAACATTCATTTAGTGACAAAATCGGGCTTTTTTAGGGTGCTATTAGCATTTTCTTTCATTTTCTTTGTTTAATTTCATAAAAAAGTGTTATTTTTGCAATTAGGAATATTGTGTTCTGACGGATTTACCTTTCAAAGGTTGCCTTAAAGATGCATTTCCCTCGTCCTATGAGCACACGCCGTGCCACTGGCAGGACAACCCCTCGTCAGAGGAGGATAGGTGGGCAAATATGGACGAAAACATAATAGAAAGGCGTTTACTTGACGCTCTGTTCTTGACGAACTGAAATCTCGCAAATTTCTAAATCCAGTCATGGACAAAGCAACGGTAGATGCCCCGGTGTGAATTTTATCACAACCGATGATGTAACTTGACAGCATGAATTGTACCCATACGATTCATGTCATATTAGGTTTATCATGTGGTAACATTTCATACGGCGTGGGCTCAGGCGTTGTCTGTTCAACTGGATTAGGCAATGCGAGAGCCTCAGTTCGTGGGATAGACAACAAGCGGTTCCCACGTCTCTTCTTTAAATAACTGGCTTGTCATAATGGGAGCTATGACGTAAAAATGTATTGACCGATATAGATATGAAGCTCCTAAAGCTCAGATTTATTAGAATTAAAGTTCATTGTAGCATATTGGTGCTATGATTCTTTTGCTATGATTTTTTTTGTAAGACATAATCGAAAACAACAAATATATAACTTTTATGAAAAAAACAATTAGCTTTGCGTTAGCTTGTTTATTAGCAAGTTATATCGCTTTTGCCATCACTGGCAACAGCTCGTCATTAACGAGTCTTATTAAGAGTTCTGTATCATCCGTCGAAAGCATGCTCGACTTAAATGATTCTAGACTCAAGAAGTCGAATGAAAGTTTTTCATTTTCGCACAAAATTGCAAGAAAAGCGAATGCCTATAATGGTTTGGGTGAACTATGGGGGTATTATCTTGGATCTGGGGAAGATTTAGAGGGAGTAGGAATGAGCAGCGTCGGTACATTTGCTGCTGGAATTATTGTTAACTCTGATCCAAGTAGTCTTATTACGGCTGTAAATGTGCCAGTTTTATCAACAAACACATCCAATGTTAGTGTAAGCATTTGTGCTCCAAACGACATGAACACACCATTGGTTACAAAAAGCGTTGAGAACGTTTCTATAGGTTATAACACGATTCTACTCGACGAACCTGTTTCAATTCCAAATGAAGGACAACTTTTTGTTTATTACACATTTACAGTTGATTCATTGCAGTCGGATTCGGACAATTATCCAATAGCAATAGCAAATGTAGATACCCCTGTCCCTGGTAGTTGTTACATAAGCACAGGAGACGGTTGGTATGACAATTATGAAAATAATTGGGTTTCTGCTTTGCAAGTGTATATTGTATCTCCTACTTATAGTGTTTACAACGAGAATTTTGAAAGTTGGACTTCTACCAATCACGAAGACAGTTCTACATCGGAATACACATGGAATCTTGATTGTCTGCCAAACACAACATTGTCATTCGACTACATGGTAAGTAGCGAATCTGGATGTGATTGCCTCTTAGTGTCTTTGGATAGTACAGAGATTCTAAATAAAAGTGGAGAACAGTCAGGTAATTTAAAGATTACTATTTCTGAAGCAGGTAGTCATACTCTTAAGGCACAATATTCTAAAGATGGCTCTGTAAATAATGGAACAGACGAAGCTTCTGTCCGAAACATAAAATTGTCTATAGCTGAAATAGATAATGACTACTTGAAGGGTTATGTGGGAAATCTTATAGATGTAGTTCAAGGAAAATATGAGTTACTTAGTGGCTTTGATGCAATAATTGCTCAATTAGAAACTTCCATTACAGAATTAAATGCTATGGTTGATTCTGTAGAGGAACTGTCTGTAATAATGAGTAAGGCCAATGAATTAACCGCATTGTCCAATAAGGGTCTCGATGTTAAGGACAAATATTATCAGCTCTGCGGTATAGTAAAAGAGAATAAGGAACTATACACAGTAACCGGCAATGTCGAATTGGGTAATGTTATTGCACAAGCAGAGGTTCTTGTCAACGCAAAAGCAACTCTCACAACAGAATCATTAGATGCCATAGAAAATGCAATACAAACTATAACTGTTGTCATAGATGGAATGAATTTGTTAGGAACCAAAGTGTGGGATTTCAACATAAGTTCTGAAACGGTTGCAAGTTTAGAATATGATTCTAACAATTATGGAAGCTGGAGTAATTACGGTGAATATTATAGGCATTACCCATCTTCTAATAATTGGAGTCAGTTGTCTTATTACTGTGAGAATGGAACAATGCGTAACATTCCAGAAACTGAAGGTCTCTATTTTTACAATGGAGGTAATCGTTGGTGCATCTATACAGATGGAACTAATAGAATAAACTCATATGGTTCTGGTTCTAATTATGCTTTCATGATTCCAAATCTGACAAAAGGACAAATTGTTACAATAAATTATTCTACAGGTAGTAATGGAAATACACGAGGGATTACTCGTTATTCTGACAATACAACACTTGTTTCTGGTCAGGACAGAACAACAACTACTGCAGACGTTAGTTATGAAGTGACTTCAAATGGCAATGTATCTTTCTACCCTTATAATGGTGATATTTTTATTAATTCTATTTCCTTGACTGTACCTGGAGATCCTCTCAGACTGGCAGAACTTCGCATGGAAGTTGCTGAGTATATTGCCACATTGGATAGTTTCCCTGGCCTCAAGAGTGAGCTGCAGACAGCATATAATAATGCCGTTATTACGGAGGAAGAAGCAGACGTTGAAAATATTATCAACAATCTCAAGAACACTTTGAACAATGTAAAGAAGGCTATTGAGGTTTATCCTACTATTCTCACCGACATAGAATCTGCTAAAACTGTACTAGAACAAGAGGCTTATGTCGAACTTTCTGAAGCACTTGCCCTCGGAACCGCCATTGACGTTAATACTTCAACAAGTGCAGATTATATAGCTGCTTTTGATGCTCTTGAAACGACATTGGCAATCTACAATTCAGATAAGGTTGAAATGGCAGATTGGGCATTTAATACAAGCAGTGTATATACGGTAGATGGCCTCCGCTATTATCTTGACACAACACATAATCTTGCAGAGTTTATTAACTTCAACACCAGCGATGCTTACTCTGGTGTACTTAATATCCCTGCTACAATCCGTTACAATGGCACAACTTACACTGTCGTTGCAATGATAAATAATAGTAGATATACCCAGAGTAACATTACCAGTGTAACATTGCCAAAATCGCTTAGACATATAGGCGACTATGGATTGGGTTACTTCAGCAACGTTCGTTCTATCGAAATTCCAGAGAACGTGACTTCTATGGGAAGCTATGTATTCAGCAATTCAAGCAATCTCACATCTATCAAGATGAATGCTGTAGTTCCCCCAGCTATTAGTTCTATGAGCGGTAGTTCTTACAAGAAGATTACCATTCCCGCAGAAAGTTTCCATGCCTATCGTATCGCAAGTGTTTGGAAGGATAACATATTGATTGGAGGTGATGGTGTAACTGTTTCTACCGGCAAGGTTGTTGCAGGTGATCTTGGTCATGTTGTTCTCGACGAAGCTACATACCTTCAGGAAGTAAACAAATTGATCATTGATGAGGGTACACTTAACAATGATGACTGGAATACAATCAAGTCAATGACAAACCTCATTGAGGTGGATATGTCTGGTGTAACTATGTCATCTTTGCCAGCAAATGCTTTCGATGGAAGATGGGCAATTGAAAGTATCAAACTCCCTCACAACGTTACCTCTATTGGCAACTATGCTCTACGTGGTACTGGTATAAAGGAGATTACTTTGCCTGAATCAATAACCACATTGGGCGAATACGCATTCAATAACTGTGATTCTCTTCGCACTATTTCCATTCCTGAAACAATAAGCACTATTCCAAGCTATTGTTTTAATGACTGTAACAATCTCAGGAAAGTAGAATTGCCAAGTGCACTTACTTCTATTAATCAGTACGCATTCAATAACTGTAATGCGCTGAGCGAGGTTACCTTACCTTCAAGCTTGACCTCAATTGGTAGTTACGCATTCCGCTACTGTCCAATCAAGACAATTGAAATACCTGCTGGTATAACAGCCATTAACAACTGTTCTTTTGCCGACAATAGTGCATTAGATAGTCTGTTCATTCCAGAAACTGTAACAACCATCAATTCTAATGCATTCTATAACTGTTCTTCTTTAAAGAATGTTAAGTTTAGTGAAGGTCTTGCAAACCTGTATAGTTACGCATTCTATAATTGTAAGCGACTTACAGAAATCGTTCTTCCAAGTTCTCTTGAGAAGTGTGAAGGCGCTCCATTCTATGGTTGCTCAGGTATTAAGAAAGTGGAAGCACGTTCTGTAATACCTCCAACAACTAGTGGTAGCTGTCCTTTGAGCAATGTCACCCTGAATGATGTAGTTCTATATGTACCATCGTGGAGTACAAGTGAATATCCTCTTGCTGATGGCTGGTCTTCATTCTACACTGTAGAAGTTTCTGATTTTATGCCTCAGTACATAAAAGTAAATAAGGACTTTTATTTTACAGTGCGTGATACCATCTCATCAGATTACCGTCCTAATATTTCTATGACTTATTCTAGTGTAGAATCAACAGATGCATATGGTCATACAAATTACGAAAGAGGAAATCTTACCGTTAGTGGAAGAAGTAAACTTGCTGTAAACGATTTGTCTATAGTCATTTCTCCTTTCGCAAAATACTACTCTGATCATAACGTTGCAAATGGTTATGAATACGATAACTATCGTACAAATCTCAATAGTACATCACTTATTGTAAATGGAGAAATGCGTGCCGAAAATGTACGTATGGATCTCAACAATTACAATAGTCGTTGGCAGTTCGTTACATTCCCATTCGATGTAAAGGTGAGTGATATTGTACCACAAAAAGAAACCATTTCATGGGTGATCCGCGGACATAACAGTGCTATGCGTGCTGCCGGTAAAGTTGATTCTGTTTGGGTTAATCTAACTGCTGATGATGTTCTTGAAGCTGGCAAGGGATACATTATGCATAACTACCAACCTGATTATACCAACTCCTGGTTCTGTGTTTATCCTCTCAAGAACTCTGTCAACCGTCAGCTTATCTTCTCTTCTGAGGATCGTACCATTGAACTTGAAGAGAATCTTGCTGAGTTTGACCATAACCGCTCATGGAACCTCATCGGTAATCCATATCCTTGTTTCTACGACTCACGCTTTATGGATTTCGATGCTCCATTCTTGGTTTGGAACAGCTATAACCAGAACTACGTTGCTTACAACCCTGCTGATGATGCATACATTCTCTCTCCTGGTGAGGCATTCTTCGTACAGCGTCCTTTTGAACAGGAATCAATTACATTCCGCAAGGAAGGTCGTCAGACTCATCGTTACGCTCGTGAAATGGCTCTTGATGCGCCCGCTCGCGCAAAAGCAGCAAGCAACAACGTTAGAACTATCTACAATCTGACGCTGCAGCAGGACACTCTTATTGACCGCACTCGTGTAGTATTCAATGATGCAGCAACTCTTGCATACGAAATGAGTCGTGATGCAGCCAAGTTTGCAAGCACCGAGAGAAATGTACCTCAGATATTCACTATAGCTGACAAAACACGCTATGCAATCAATGAACGTCCATTCGCAACTGGAGATGTCGCACTTGGTGTATATTGTGGTGTTGAGGGAGATTTCACTATTTCTCTTGATCAGACATTCGGATGTAAAGTAGTTCTTGAAGATAAACTTGCGAATAAGTTTGTCGAACTTACAGCAGATAACAGTTATACATTTAGCGCATTCGCTGGCGAGGATTTGACTCGTTTCGTTTTGCATTTTGAGAATGATGCTACCGGCGTAGATAATATCAATATTGATAACGCGAATACCGAAGATGCTATTTACAACCTACAAGGTATCAAGGTAAATAGCACTAACAACAAGGGTATCTATATCAAGAATGGTCAGAAAACAATTATTAAATAAGGTGTAGCATGAACCGATATATTTATATTTTAATAATGTGGTTATGCTCTCTGTCTGCCATCGCGCAGACAGAGGGGTATAACCCCAATAACCCACCGTTGCCGGATTTCCCAACGGATGACCCAAAGGATACCACTTATGTGCTTGTGGTCAATTCCTCTCCTTATGGTAGCGGAAGCCTGAATACGTCAGGCGGTAACTATAAGGAAGGTGCATCAGTGTATCTGAGAGCATACAACAATGGGGATATGTATTTCATGTATTGGATAGATGACGAAGGAAACACTCTAACGACATCTACCAGTTTCAACTACACCATGCCAAAGCGTGATGCAGTAGTAACTGCTGTCTATAGATATTCTCCTTCTAATCCGGCACTCCCTGATTTCCCAGAGGATACAAATATCCCAACTTATAATCTTAAATTGGATACGAAACCTGTTGGAGCAGGCTCGTTCAACACAAGCAATACCAACTTGAAGGAAGGTGAATCTATTCATCTGTATGCATATAGTAATAGCAATTTCTATTTTAAGCGTTGGGAAGATGCGCAAGGCAATGTTATCTCAACCGCTCAGAATTTCTATTATTCAATGCCTGCGGTTGATACCCAACTGTATGCAATTTATACATACAATCCGTCAAATCCAGCCAATCCTGGCAAGAACTTCTATGACAGTTTCACCGGCGAGGTTATCATTGATGACTTCACCATGGGTAATTTGAGCTCTGCCATCTATGATGTAACAAAGGGAAATACTTCCAATATCACATCTATCACTGTGGCAGGTGTAATTAATAGCAACGACTTCTCTATTGCCAACAATTATAGTTCATGTTCTATTGTTGACTTGAGTCGTACCAACGGTGTCAATACTGTTCCAAGCTATTGTTACGATGGCAACACTCATCTGAATAGATTGTCTTTACCTGCTTGTATCACTAATATTGAGTATCAAGCATTTAGAAACGCTACAGCATTGACAGAACTCACTTGTCATGCTACTGTTCCTCCAACTCTTGGAAGCAACGTGTTCTCTGGAGTAAATAAGGGATTGGTGGTTTATGTACCCGCTTCGTCTATTCAGCTGTATGAACAAGCAGCAGGTTGGAAAGAGTATGAGGCTGATGGCACAATCGTTATCATGCCAATACAAAATCAGGTATCTGCTCTTGAGATCAATCTCCCTGCAGAATGTGCGGATGGAAGATACAAGAATATGCCACTGGAACTGCTCAACGTCAAGTCTGGTCAGAAATTCAAGTATGTCATCACCGATCGTATCAACTATACATTCAACAATCTTGTGAATGGCACTCGCTATGTGGCTACTCTCAAGAACCTTTCTGGTCAGGTGCTGGCAAAGACTGACACTATCGGCATCACAGATGAAAATGTCAGTGTTACGTTTGATCTTGCCAGCATGAAGCAATTACGTTCAGTTAAGACAAGCGTCCTGACCAAGGAAGGTACAGATGTAACATCCAACTGTGTAATTACCTGGTATGATGCCAACGGAACTTTCCTTTCGCAGAGCAAGTCCCTTGAGGGTCAGGTGTCTGAAACGAAGGTAAGGTGTGCTGTTTCTTTGTCCCAAGCACTGGCAATGGAGTATGTTTTGCCAAAAGACTCTTTGTATGAGGTTCTTGAAAGTGAAAACAACGTTATATTCACGCTTGCTCCATTACATAAGATGCAACTCTCTGGTCGCATCCTTGATGTAAGTACACAGCAGGCTATCAGCAATGCCAACATCACGGTTTCACAGACGCTCAACGGAAAGTATTCAAAGTCATTAAGCGGGAAGACGGACAATAAGGGTGCATACACCATGACTGTGTTTGTTGCTCCATCGTCTGTAACATTTGCTGCCAATGACTATGTTAGCCAAACCATAGAATTGGCAGATAGTGTATTCACCAAGGAAGAGAGCACTCTTGCAGACGTCAAGCTGAAGCCTATCACAGGTGCTACAATCACCACAAACTTCACATACGCTACAAGTGTGGCTGCTGGCATTGATCCAGAGATACAGAACTACTACTCCGACTACAACAATGTTGCTTATAATATATATAATGTAACAGCACAGAAGGAGATTAGCCAGTTCAACGTACAGTATCCAAACATCGTACTGCTTGAGGAAGTGAATCAGGGTGACTCTTTGCAGATTATTGCAAAGAGCAAAGTCGGCTCATTCGTTGATGTTACAATTGGTGGACGTATCAATGACGCCCTCCGCATGGATGTGATCATACCTGTCGTACAGCTTGGTGGTATTGATGCAACCTTCACAACTACAGAGAACAGCAAGGTGCTCGGTATCCTCTATGACAGCAAGGGTACGTTTGTCAGCAAGTACAACTACGGAACTTCCACTCTGTCAATACGCGACCTAAAGGATGGCGAGTACACACTTGTCACGATGGGTGCCAGCGATTTCTTCGGCAGCATCTACAACCTTGAGAAGTTCTCGGAGGCAGGTCTGCAGCAGAACATTGACTATCTCGTCAACAAGGTGACGGTGAAGAGTGGTATCATCTCTCCACTGAAGAACGTCCTCGTACCATTCTTCGACGAGAGTAAGTTCTACTACACTGGCGACAATACCTCGTTCACAGTCAACAAGACCAGCATTGTGGCAGGCAACTACCTCACACTGACTGCAAAGGTTGACTTTAAGCCTGTATATGCAAGCAGCATCAGCGATGTAAAGATCAGCGTTGAGCTGCCTGAGGGTACCAGCATGGTCGACAACTCCGTGATGGTAGGCTCATCTGTTGCTTACTACGAACTCAATGGCAACACTCTGACCATTCCACTGAACAACAACGTATCGTCCGACCGCGTCCGCTTCTGCGTCATTCCTACTCAGAGCGGATTCTATTCACCAAGTGCAAGCCTTGACTTTAAGTTGGGTGAGAAGAATGTCAGCCAGCCTATAGGTAGTGTATCATACAACGTTAAGAGTCTTTCAATTAACGTACCTGAGCAAGTGGCTTCTCCTGAAGTCATTATCACCGGTGTCGCTACTGGCGGCTCAGAGGTGACAGTCTATGCAGACGGTGAGGTCCTCGGTACTACTAAGTCGCTGGCTAACGGCTACTGGACTCTCGAAACACAGTTCACACAGCCATTCAACCTTCAGGAGTTTAGTATCTATGCCAAGGTTGTGACCAAAAATGGACTTGAACTACAAACCAGCACTCAGAAGTGTATATATAATAAGGATTATATTGTTGCCAAAACGGTTGACATGTCGTTCTACAACGGCTGGCTCCATAAGAATATAAACGTGACGTTTGATATCGAACATGGTCGCGTGAGTGAGAGCTCATATATGTTCTATACTGGTACCGATATTACATTTACCGCAAATCTCTCTGACAACAGTCCAGAGAAGGTAGGCAGCGTGATGATAAACGTCTATACCGACAAGCAGCAGTGGTTTAAGCTTCAGGCTACCTACAATAGTCGTATAGACAGATGGGTTGCTGTACACCGTTTCGAGAGTAACAACCTCCCTTTAGGTGTCACCGTTCATATTGATGCACACACCCCAGCATGCATTGATGCTAATATCGTGGCTGGTTCGCTTCTTAACCTTCAGGACTTCCTCAACGAGGTTAAGGCCGGTGACGACGAAATGAAGGCAATGCTCGGTAATCTCTCGGATCTCCTCGACAACGAGGATTGCGATTACGATGCTCTCATAGCTCAACTCCGGGAGCTTAATGATGCTCTTGGTATAGACAGTGACTTTGAACCAATCGAAAATCTCACGGAAGAAGATATTCAGGCTACAATCGCAGAACTAGATGAATTGTTAGAAGATGGCATGGTTCCATCATTAGATGCTCTCCTTGGTCTTGATCTCAACGACCTCTCGTCGTTGAACGAGTATCTTCATGGTATAGAGGTGAAGAACTGTGACGGTCTCACAGATGTCCTCCTTATGGAGCAAAATTACGAGCGTATTATGAAGTCTGACTCAACCTACCTCTACATCCTGGCTACCGCCGATAGGTATGAGATGGTTGACCTCAGCCTTAATGTGCGTATCTGCTTCGGCTCAGAAACAGAGATGTTCGCACGTCTCAGGAAAGCCGGTGGTGAGGGCGTTGACAAACTTCAGTACTACTGCGGCGAGATTAATAAGTATCTTAATGACTTTATGACCGTGATTCAGGGCATCTCAGATGCTGTTGATCAGGTAGAGAAGAAGTGTGTCGCAGCAAATAAGAAACTCACTCAATATATTAAGACGCTTAACCGCCAACTCAGCACTATGGCAAGCAAGAATGCTCCTTGGTATGAGAGAGCGGCCATACAAGCTAAGATTAAGGTTGCATACCTTGGTAAATATACTAATAATATTATAATAAAGAAGATAGCCAAGAACTTCAAGGAGCTCCGCATTGGTAGTGGGGCATCCAAGGCATTTGGCGTGTTTGGCTTCATCTTCACACTGAAGGATGCCATCTCAGACTTGAACAAGCTTATTGCACTCCACAATAAGATAACGCCATGTCCTAACGACGAGGCTAACGCTTCTGGAGTACGTGGCCGTATCATTGGCACTGGTGTTGCTGCAGGTGTGTACTACGTCGCTCAGCTCATCAGCAGTGGATGCGCTATCGCAGGTGTTGAAACCGGAATCATCGGTGCCATACCTACAGGCGGTGTCTCTCTCGGTGCTGCTGCCGTATCGGTTGGCGTTATCGTTGCCAACTGTGCTGCAACAATAGCTTACGGACGTATATTCGAGAACTCTATGAAGGAACTTACAGCTCAGGCTGCTGCTCTCAAGTGCTATGGTTGCAACTGTGAGAATGGTCAGCCATGCACATGTCCTAAGGATAAGTGTCTCTGTCCTAAGTGTCAGGATGATGACGACGATCCTGAACCATATCCAACCATCGACCCAATCCATGACCCATCAGGTTTCGTCTATGAAGGTGTTTCTTCTAACCGCCTGCCAGGTGTAACTGCTACGGCTTATTATAAGGAACTTGTTGAGGATATGTATGGTGACCTCCATGAGAATATCGTGCTTTGGGATGCAGAGGAGTATGCTCAGAAGAATCCTCTCTTCACAGATGAGAATGGTATGTATCAGTGGGATGTGCCACAGGGACTCTGGCAGGTTAAGTTTGAGAAGGAAGGCTACGTGCCTACTCAGTCGGAGTGGCTCCCAGTTCCTCCTCCACAAATGGATGTCAACATCGCTATGGTTCAGAACGCTCAACCGGAAGTGGTAAGCGCTCGTGCATACGAGGACGGTGTGGAGATTGAGTTCTCCAAGTATATGAATATTGAGTCACTCAACAGCGAGAACGTCTATCTGAAGGTAGTAAACGGTGAGGAAGAATCGCTCATCACCGATGCTGAAATCCAGATGTTGAACAAGGAGGTTACCATCGAAGGCAGCACAACCGAGTACGCATCCAAGATGAAGCTTGCTACAGACACGCTCGGATACTTCGACGAGGCTTACATCATTGTCTCTACAGGCGTGAACAGCTACGCAGGCATACCAATGGCTCAGACATTCGAGCAGAAGCTTGATGTAGAGAAGAAGGTACGCGAACTGCTGGTTGACGCTGAGTTCAATGTGGAGTACGATGGTCAGAAGGAAGTTACCATTGCTGCTATTCCTGCGGATGCAGCTGTTGGCAAGAAACTCTCTGTAGTTTCTGCTTCTGACATGATTGCCACAACTGACGTTCAGGAGGTAACATTCGATGCCGACGGTCAGGCTACATTCACCGTAAATGGTGAACTCTATGGTGCTACGGCAATCAACTACTCTCTCATGGATGCCGACCTGAAGGCAACTTCGCTCGTCAATGTGGTTGACCCTGTGAAGTTGGAGGCTGTGAAGACTCCTGTAGCTTCGCGCATCAGCGGAACTGCCGTTTATCGTGGACAGACTGTCACACTCTCTTGTGAGTCGGAAGGTGCTGTTATCTATTACACAACAGATGGCAGCTGTCCTTGCGATGAAAATGCGCGCATAAAGTACGAGCGTCCTATTGCTATCAACGATGCCATGACAATCAAGTTCATGGCGGTAGGTACTAATTATGACGAGAGTGATGTGATAGAATGTACCTATTCTATTCGTCAGTCGGATGTCAAGTTGAACTTGGCAAAGGGTTGGAACTGGAATTCGCATGACGTTGCTTCTCCAGTTGGTGTCAGCGAATTCTCTGGTGTTGCTTCACGTATCCTCACGCAGACAGACGAAGTGATAGACGATCCAGTACTTGGCTTTGTAGGTACACTGACCACCATCGATGGCTCTGAGACCATGAAGATTGAAGCTAAGGCATCGGCAACTAAGTCGTTTACTGGTGAACAGTATAACCCTGCTCTGTCTCCAATCGTTCTGCATGAGGGTTGGAACTGGCTCGGCTATCCAATCAGTCAGACGATGACCCTGGCAGATGCTCTCTCATATATGGATACAGATGAGGGTGATTGCATATCAAACCTTGAAGGAGGATTTGCGACATTCAACAATGGTGAATGGGAAGGTTCGCTCCAGACAATGAATCCTGGTGCTGGCTATTTGTATAAGTCCGCATCTGCAAAGTCATTCATCTACAACAATGTGCCAACAGTTCTGAATGCAAGGGCTCTGTATCGCGAACGACTTGCTCCGAAGTCAATTCCATGGAGTGTAGATAAGCATCGTTATCCAAACCTCATGCCAATGATTGCACAAGTATGCTACTCAACCGGTGATGCAGCAGACTCAACTTACTATGTAGGTGCATTTGTTGGTAACGAATGTCGTGGTGTAGGTAAATATTCAGATGGTATCATGTATCTGTCTGTTTATGGTGACAAGTCTGCAGACATGAATTTCAAGGCGTGGAATGTTGAAACAGAATCAGTATTTGATTTTGCAGAAACATTAAAGTTCACACCTGACGTTGTCGGTACTTATTCATCTCCATATAAATTGATGCTTGGCTTTGAATCAACTGGTATAAACCATCTCAATGCGAATAATGGCGTTGATGGCATTTATAGTATTCAAGGTATCAAGTTGAATTCTATTCCAAACAGAGGAATCTATATCATCAAATCCAAAGATGAAAATGGTAACTCTATTATGAAGAAAACGTATGTAAAATAATAAAGCCGTAAAGATATGAATTTAATTAAAAAAGCTTACAGCTTATTATTGGTACTCCTCTATTCGACTATCCTGCACGCGCAGGATAGTCGATGGAACGTCAATATATACGACTATCAGTATGACATGTCCGTGTATGCAGAACTGCAATACAACGGTTCTGTTATAACGGATTTTGCAAATATTGAGGTGGCTGCATTCGTTGGTAATGAATGTAGAGCTGTTGGTGTTCCACAACAGAAGGATGGAGTTAGATGGATCTACTTTCGAGTAAGGAGCAACACGGTTGCTGGCGAGAATGTCGTCTTTAAAATGTATGATAAATCGGAAGACAAGGAATACTACCTTTCATCTGATGAGGACATTGAGTTTGAAGCTAACAGGAGCTTAGGATTACCTTCTTCTCCTATTACTTTGGTAAAGACTGTTCTATATTCTGTATCCGCCTCTTCGGTTAATGAATCTATGGGTTCTGCAACTATAGAGAACTATATCGGACAAGCACCCGAAAACAGTAATGTAATCGTTAAAGCAACTCCTGCAGTTGGACACTCTTTTGTAGAATGGAGTAATAATGGGACGATTGTATCAACTGATAACCCGTATACCTTCAAGATCACGGAAGACACGCATCTTCTCGCTCATTTTAAAATCAACCAGTACACTATTACCTTCGATACAGATGGCGGTAGTGAGATTGCACCAATCACTCAGGACTACAACACGGCAATCACTGCTCCAGCTGATCCCACAAAAACAGGCTACACCTTTGCCGGTTGGGACAAAGAGATTCCTGCTACGATGCCAGCAGAGGACATCGCCATCAAGGCACTGTGGACAATCAACAGCTACAAGCTGACATACAAGGTTGACGGTGTGGTATACAAGCAGTATGATGTTGAATACAATGCTTCTATCACACCTGAGGCTGCACCTGAGAAGGAAGGCTATACATTCTCAGGATGGAGCGAGATACCAACAACTATGCCAGCTAACGATGTAGAGGTAACAGGTACTTTCACTGTGAACCAGTATAAGGTTACTTTTATCGTTGATGGAGAAGTAGTAAAGGAGGAAACCCTTGACTTCGGCACTACAATCACCGCACCAGAGAATCCTACAAAGGTTGGTCACACCTTCACTGGCTGGAACCCTGCTGTCGATGCTACCGTGCCTTCACACGATGTTACTTATACAGCCCAGTTCGCTGTCAACCAGTACACAATCACGTTTGATACCGATGGCGGTAGCGAGATTACTCCAATCACCCAGGACTACAACACTGCTGTGACCGCACCTTCTGATCCAACCAAGACTGGTTATACATTTACTGGTTGGGATAAGGAGATTCCTACTACGATTCCAGCAGAGGACATCACCATCAAGGCTCTGTGGACAATCAACCGCTACAAGCTGACATACAAGGTTGACGGTGAGGTTTACAAGCAGTATGATGTTGAATACAATGCTTCTATCACACCTGAGACTGCCCCTGAGAAGGAAGGTTACACATTCTCAGGATGGAGCGAGATACCAGCAACGATGCCTGCTAATGATGTAGAGGTAACAGGTTCTTTCACAATCAATCAGTATAAGGTTACTTTTATCGTTGATGGAGAAGTTGTCAAGGAGGAAACCCTTGACTTCGGTACTAACATCACCGCACCAGAGAATCCTACAAAGGTTGGTCACACCTTCACTGGCTGGAACCCTGCTGTCGATGCTACCGTGCCTTCACACGATGTTACATACACTGCACAGTTCACTGTCAACCAGTACACTATAACCTTTGATACCGATGGCGGTAGTGAGATAGCACCAATCACCCAGGACTACAACACTGCTGTGACCGCTCCTGCAAATCCGACTAAGACAGGCTATACCTTCACAGGATGGGACAAGGAGATTCCTGCAATGATGCCCGCTGAGAATTTGACTATCAAAGCGACTTGGAGTATAAATCAATATACCATCACTTTTGATACAGATGGCGGTAGTGAGATTGCACCAATCACTCAAGATTATAACAGCACAGTAACAGCTCCTACTAATCCAACTAAGACTGGTTATACCTTTGCAGGATGGGATAAAGAGATTCCTGCCACTATGCCAGCTGAGAATATCACTGTCAAGGCGCTTTGGACAATCAACAAATATATGTTGACCTACAAGGTAGATGGCGAGGTTTATAAGCAGTACGAAGTGGAGTATAATGCAACTATCACACCAGAAACTGCACCTGTGAAAGAAGGTCATACCTTCTCTGGCTGGAGTGAGATACCTTCTACTATGCCAGCAAATGATGTAGAGGTAACAGGTTCTTTCACAATCAATCAATACAAGGTTACTTTCATTGTTGATGGCGAAATTATCAAGCAGGAAACTCTTGACTTTGGGTCTGCTATTATTGCGCCAGAGGATCCTACTAAGGTTGGTCATACGTTCATAGGATGGAATCCTGCAGTTGATGCCGTGGTTCCTTCTCATGATGTTATCTATACCGCTCAGTTCACAATTAACAAATATAAGTTGATTTATAAGGTTGATGGTGAAAAGTACAAAGAATATGAGGTTGAGTATTCTGCAACGATTATTCCTGAGGCTTATCCCGAAAAAGAAGGTCATACCTTCAGCGGCTGGAGCGAGATACCTTCTACTATGCCAGCAAATGATGTAGAGGTAACAGGTTCTTTCACAATCAATCAATACAAGGTTACTTTCATTGTTAATGGCGAAATTATCAAGCAGGAAACTCTAGACTTTGGTTCTGCAATTACAGCACCAGTGGATCCAACGAAGATTGGTCATACGTTCACAGGTTGGAATCCTGCAGTTGACGCAACAGTTCCTGCTCATGATGTGACTTATGAAGCCATGTTTGAAATCAACACATATAAGCTTACATATTACGTTGACGGAGTCGTATATAAGGATTTCGAAGTTGAATATGGATCTGAAATAATTCCAGAAGAAAATCCAGTTAAAGAAGGCTATGACTTCTCTGGTTGGAGTGAGATTCCTCAATTTATGCCTGATCATGATGTAGATGTATATGGAACATTTACGGTTTCTTCAGGAATCAACAATGTCAAATCCATTTCTGGCGAAGAAAGAATATATGATTTATCTGGTAATGTTATTCAGCATGCAAGAAAAGGAATTAATATTATTAATGGCAAGAAGGTTCTGATAAAGTAATTCAGAATACCTACATTCTAACTGCGACTATTACAACATAACAGTTGATAATAGTCGCAGTTTGCTTATTGTAAGAACTGATACAATGAATGCAGTTTGATGCGCAATCCAACATACCGCAAACAAGAAGAATTGCAGTGCACTGTCACTGACATCACTGACATGTAGCAAGCAGTTTACTGTAAGTATCCATTAAAATGCACATTGTAGCAGTTGTAGATTTGTTGTACCTTTGCATGCGCAATATTGCAACAGAACTACAACTGCTATTATTATGACCAAAGAAGAATTCATTAACTTGCAACTACATCATCAGGAAAGTGGTAAGACCTTGAAAGACTATCTCAAGGAGACATGTGTAGGCTATTCCACCTACAATTATTGGCGCAAGAAGTTCCTCTTCGATGAAAAACCGCATGATAGGCAATGTGGAGACTGTATTGCTGTTCACGGAGCCTGGACTTGGCAGCGTGTCATCGAGCGTGGTGAGGGAACTGGAGAAACTTGGCAAGCCCGTGGAGCAGTTCTTGCCAAGGAAATGACAGCGCACGGAGTAACAACCCACACAACAACAGGAACACAACAACAGGAACATACACGCAAAAAAATAGGACTGGAATGATTACATACAACGCAGAGGGCATCAGGATGCCCAAAATCAGGAAAAGGGACACGTCGGCATGGA
>CAMBBY010000006.1 GCA_945863825.1 uncultured Prevotella sp.
ATATTATCTTTGAGCTATCATTGTCACAAGCAAATTCCTTCGACAAGCACGATGAACCAACAAAAGACCTGCAATTATTTGAACAATTCATTGATTCTATTGAGAAGAACATTCTTACTCAAAGGAATATTTCTGAATATTACAAACTCCTGAATATTTCATCAGGCAAATTAGAAAAGATTGTTCGAAGTACCATCGAGCAAAGCCCTAGAGAATATATACAAAAGCGTCTTGTAACGTATGTTTGTCTCATAGCAGAATATACGGACAAAAAACAAATGCCAATAAAAAAGATTGCAGAATTAGTCCACTATAAGAATCAGTGTACTTTATCTGAATTGGTAAAAAAACATATCGGCATTAGTCTGTTGCAATATCTAAATCTTGAACCAGAGAAGCAACATCGCATAATTCATCGTACCAAGGCTGACCAAAACGCTGTACTAAAGGTCCTTCCAAAAACTTGTATACGGGAAGATTTAATTCCTGACCTTTTTTAATGGCAGCCTTACAGATACGCCATTTGTTATAGTTAATGCCATACACTTCATTACCAAAATGCTTGACACGGATGGGATAAAGTGCGCATGAGATCGGTTTCATAAAATGAGATTTTCCTTCACGATACGCACGTTCCAAAGCACAGAGACAGCAATTAGGTATCGTATGACCATCATTCATATCCTGAAGGTCTTGGTAGCAAGTAAACACGCAATCCTTGCCATTTACAATACTTGTTACCAAATCACCTTCGATATCTGTATATGCAACACCCTGCTTGTCAATAACAGCCTGTGCTGAAGCCGATAGATCATCCCAAACGACATCCAACGCATTCTCTATTTCCATGATTTCATCCAAGGTAACAGGAGCTCCCGCATCGCCTTCGATGCAGCACTCGCCCTTACAGGCATCAAGATCGCAACAGAATTTTTCGGTGATGATATCAGGTGAAACCAATACGTTGCCCACCTGCAGAATACGCAGTTCGTCTTTCTTCATAATGTTTTTTGAGATGAATATTAAATAATGATAGCTACCCACGATGGATAGCTATATATAAAAGTGGATAGCTATTATATTAAAGAGTGGCCTACCATTGGATAGGCGCAATCCCGTTCTGCTGCAGATACGCATTGCAGCGGGAGAAATGATGATTGCCAAACCATCCGCCTCTGTTGGCAGATAATGGCGAAGGATGCACACTTTCCAATATCAGGTGCTTGCTCATATCGATGAGGTTAGCCTTGCTACGGGCATAACCACCCCAAAGGATAAACACCAAGTGCTCCTTATCCTTGCTGAGCGCCTTGATGGCAGCATCGGTAAACTCCTCCCAGCCTTTGCGCTGATGGCTCGCAGCCTGATGGGCACGAACAGTCAACGTTGCATTGAGAAGCAGTACTCCCTGTTTTGCCCAGCGGGTCAAATCGCCCGTGGCTGGCATCGGAGTGCCGAGATCCATCTGAATCTCCTTGAATATATTAATCAATGATGGTGGAAAAGTGATTCCATCCGGCACAGAGAAACTCAACCCCATTGCCTGCCCCGGCTCATGGTATGGATCCTGTCCGATAATCACTACCTTTACATCATCAAAAGGACAGAGATTGAAGGCATTGAAAATCAAACGGCCCGGAGGATAACAGGGTGTACGCAGGTATTCCTCTTTTACGAAGTTTGTGAGGTCAACAAAATACTGCTTGTCGAATTCTTCCCCTATATGCTGTCTCCAACTTTCTTCTATCTTTACGTCCATAATGATTTAAGTTAAAGAAGTCAAGGCACAAAAAAGCCTTGACTTCCGAAATTATTATTAGTCAATAATCAAGTTCTCACCAGTCATATCAGCTGGCTGCTCCAAGCCCATGATGTGGAGGATAGAAGGAGCAACGTCTGCCAAACGGCCATCCTTAACGGCAGCTGAGTTGTTGTCAGTTACGTAGATGAATGGAACTGGGTTCAAAGAGTGAGCGGTATTTGGTGTACCGTCCTCGTTAATAGCGTGGTCTGCATTACCGTGGTCAGCGATGATGATAGCCTCATAATCGTTAGCCTTGGCAGCCTCGATAACGTCCTTTACGCAGTTGTCAACAGCGTGAACAGCCTTAGCGATAGCGTTGTAGATACCTGTGTGACCTACCATATCACCATTAGCGAAGTTTACAACGATGAAGTCGTACTCCTGAGTGTTGATAGCACCAACCAACTTATCCTTTACCTCGTAAGCGCTCATCTCTGGCTTCAAGTCGTAAGTAGCTACCTTTGGAGAAGGAACCAGGATACGGTCCTCACCCTCGTATGGAGTCTCACGACCACCATTGAAGAAGAATGTTACGTGCGCATACTTCTCTGTCTCTGCAGTGTGGAGCTGCTTCTTGCCCTGTGCGCTCAAGTACTCGCCGAGAGTATTCATTACGTTCTCCTTAGGGAAGAGGATGTGAACGCCCTGGAAGCTTGCATCGTATGGAGTCATGCAGTAGTACTGCAAGTCCTTGATGGTGTGCATGCCTTCCTCTGGCATATCCTGCTGAGTCAATACCTGGGTCAACTCCTTGGCACGGTCGTTACGGTAGTTGATGAAGATAACAACATCACCCTCCTGAATAGTACCGTCAACCTTAGAGTTATTGATTGGCTTGATAAACTCGTCTGTTACGTCCTCATCATAGCTTTCCTGCATTGCCTTCACCATATCGTCAGCCTGCTTACCCTTACCCTCAACGAGCAAGTCGTATGCTTCCTTCACACGGTTCCAGCGCTTGTCACGGTCCATAGCATAGAAACGACCTACGATGCTTGCGATGTGTGCACCGTTCTTGTCGCAGCAAGCCTGCACCTCCTCGATGAAGCCCTTACCGCTCTTAGGGTCTGTATCACGGCCATCCATGAAGCAGTGAACGTATGTCTCCTTCAAACCATATTCCTTACCAATCTCAATCAACTTGAAAAGGTGATCCAAAGAAGAGTGAACACCACCGGTAGAAGTCAAGCCCATCAAGTGGAGTTTCTTACCAGTCTTCTGAGCATAGCTGTAAGCGTTGATGATCTCCTGATTCTTCAAGATGTCACCGCTCTCGCAAGCCTTGTTGATCTTAACGAGGTCCTGATATACCACACGGCCTGCACCGATGTTGAGGTGACCTACCTCAGAGTTACCCATCTGACCGTTAGGAAGACCTACGTCCTCGCCACAAGTCTGGAGAGTAGAATGTGCAGAAACTGCTGTCAAATAATCGAGATAAGGAGTTGGAGTCTTGAAGATAACATCACCCTTATCATGCTTACCGATTCCCCATCCGTCGAGAATCATTAAAAGAGCTTTTTTTGCCATAATTACATAAAATAATTTAAATTCGAATTTCGACTGCAAAGTTACAGTAAATCGGAGACAAAACAAAACAAAAGAGTTTTTTTTTTGTTTTTTTATTGTTAAGAGGGATTTTAACTTTTTTAGTTCATTTTTATTTGGAAGATAATAATATTTTTTGTATCTTTGCAACTGACAATATCTTATTATTATTCCAATGATTATGCAAGAAACGAATAATATATTAGCAATATTAGATAACTACCTCCACGACAATCCTGATGAGATTGCAAAGGAGATGGCAAACGACTTCAGAAAACGAAGAATAGAGAAGAATCTGACACGTGAGCAAGTGGCAGACAAGTCAGGCGTTGCCGTCAGCAACATCACCAGATTCGAACAAAAGGGCCTCATCTCCCTCAAAAATCTGATAGGTATCGCCATAGCTTTGGAATACACCTCAGAAATCAAGAACGTCTTCTCGCAACCCAAGTACTCCACCATGGAGGAGTTGCAACAGATAAAAAGAAACGCTAACAAGAAAAAGGCTTACAGACAATGAAACATATAGAATCTTTAGCCGTGAAATATCACCAGGAGAAAGTCGGCACACTGTCATTGAGTGCCGATGGAAAAGTATGCACCTTCGAGTATGCCAATCAGTGGTTAGCATCAGGCTTTAGTATATCTCCGTTGGAATTGCCACTGAAGCCTGGTCTTTTCATTGCCAAAGCCACCCCTTTCAACGGGAACTTTGGCATCTTCGAAGACAGCCTTCCCGATGGATATGGTAGATACCTATTGCATAAAGCCTTGCTAAAAGAGGGTATCAACGACTTTGAGCTATCTGCTCTCGACCGACTGAGCATCGTGGGCAATGGAGGTATGGGCGCATTGACCTACGAACCTATAACTTCTGTCCAGACAGGACACGAGATTGTGGACTTTGACCTTTTACAAGCCAAAGCCTTGGAAGTATTGAAGGAGCAACAGGATAATGACGCAGGATTATTATTATATAATAGTGGTAATAGTGGCGGTTGTCGCCCGAAAGCCATTTTCACAAATGAGGATGGTCATTGGTTGGTCAAATTTCGTCATACCTATGACCCACAAGATATGGGAAAGCAAGAGTATCATTATAATGAGATAGCCAAACAATGTGGTATTCAAGTACCAGACTTCAAACTGGTAAACAACAAGTATTTTGCCTGCCGTCGCTTCGACATTTCTCCAACAGGCGAACGCATTCACGTAGCCACAGCAGGAGCCTTACTCAACGTTTCCCTTTCCAACCCCATTCTCGATTATCTCAACCTTTTGGCGCTTACAGGTTATCTTACTCAGAGCCAAGAGGATGTGGAAGAGATGTTCCGCCGCATGGTTTTTAATTATACAATGGACAACAAGGACGACCACTGCAAGAACTTCTCTTTCTTGGTTCAGAAAGAGAGCGATGGCAAATGGCACTGGCATTTAGCTCCTGCCTACGACCTCACCCATTGCACCGAGGGATATAATGGTGAACACGCAACATCTGTAAATGGAACTGGGCATCCGACCGTAGAGGATATGATTGCCGTTGGCGTAAAGAATAAAATGAAGGAAAAGAGATGCCGCGAAATCTACGAAGAGATATCTTTACAGGTTAAGTCTGGTGAGAATATCTTTTAAGGGAAGATTTTCAATCTCTTCTTTCCCCATTTTACGGGTGTTTCTTCTAGATTGCCTCGTTCTATAGTATTATTTACATAGACTACTTCTGCTTCAGATAATCCAACTGACCGTCATTATTCTGTTTACCTTTTCCCTATCTCTGCGTCTTACTCGTAAATAAGCATCAAAAAATAAATAGAGAACATGAAGAAACTTACATTGATTTTCGCAGCCATCCTCGCCTTAGGCAGCCTGACCGCAAAAGCACAGATGAGATCGGGCGTGGACACGCTCACCCTCGATCAAGTGAAGTATCGCATCACCTACGATGCAAAACAGGTAAACGACACCACAGAAATACCGTATATCTATCGCAAGGCACAGATGCGACTCGACATCGGTAACAACATCTCTCACTTCTATAACCAGTCCAAGGAGCAATGGGAACAGCAAGTCTTACAAATGATACTTTCAGGCGGTGTCATTGACCTAAGAAAAGCTGAGCCGGTAAAATGCATGGACTTTGAATTCCTCAAGAACTACCCAAAGAACGGTCAGACCCTATTTCAGGAATCGTGGGCTTTGAGAACCTATCACTGCATCGAAAAGGCCGAGACTCCTGATTGGCAACTCATCCCAGACAGCACTACAACCATCATCGGCTATCATTGCCAACTCGCCAAGACCAACTTCAAGGGAAGAACTTGGTTAGCTTGGTATGCTGAGGATATCCCTGTGCCAGAGGGTCCTTGGAAGCTCTGCGGTCTGCCTGGTCTCATACTCCGTGCCTACGATACACAGCAACAATTTTATCTCAACGCCATCGGACTGAAAGACCTGAAAGGCAAGGAGGCTCTCAAATACGCCAAGCCAGAAGAGGCAGAGAAAGTTTCCCAGTCTAACCTCACCAAAATCAAGCTGAGAGACGATGGAAACGAGATGCTAAGAGATGAAAAGTGGACAGATGAGAATGGAAAACCTATCAAACCAAAAGCAAGGACACGTGTCTTCAATCCAATCGAGCGATAGGGACATCTCAAAGGCTTTCCATTTCAGATTTTTGCGAGTTTCTACAAAAATCTGAAATAGAAAGCTTATTTTCTTGTTCTTATCGACAATTTATCGTACTTTTGCAAAAAGATTTCTGAAACAACAAATGTAAAGTTGATAATTTGACGATAACAATATGATTTATACAAGCAAGAAATTCATCATATTTCTGTTCACTATCATGCAGCTAGCCATTCTCGCTAGTTGCATGGACTCAGGATATCGCCTATCCTTCCCTGAGATAGACGACCTTGCCGACGAATACCCAGCACAAGCCAAGGTATTTCTCTCTCGTGCTGACAGCAACGAAAACAAAGGCTACTATAAGCTCTTAACTGCCAAGATAGAGTATCAACTCAATGGTTACATCTATAAAGAAAACGACATAAACGATGCCATCAACATCTTCGTGAACGAAAAGGATGAACCCCTTCTTGCACGTTCCTTATATTATAAGGGAGCCTCGATACTCAACAACTATCGAGATACCGCAAAAGCCATCAAATGGTTCTCACAGGCCATCGCCTACGATAGCAACATGAGAGAAAAGGAGAAGCTGGATATGTACGACATATTGTGTCGCATTACCCACCAAAACATTTACACCGTAGAGTTAGAAGACGAGGCTCGCCAAACCAACAATATCCGCTACCGTGCCTGGGCACTACTCTATCGCAGCATCAACAACCAAGATCAGGAACTTGCCAACCAAGCTTTCGAAGTAGCCAATCAAATCAAAGAGAACAAGGACAGCACCTTGGGCCCCATGTACTATCATTACTTCCAAGCCTTGATGGACAGGGGCGATGTGCCTGATTCCATCTTGATAAGCTATGCAAAGAAAGCGCAAGACAATCACGGGGTAAAATATGACAACAACATCGATTTCTATCGCTTGCTCACAAGAAACAGCAAGGAAACCCATGCCTTCGCCATGCAGCATATCAAAGAAAACTATAGCATAAATCAAGAATACATACAGCCATGGGGATCCTATTCCTTTGCTTTAGGATATAAGTATTATCTCCCCTTATATTTTCTCTCCCTACAAAAAGGAGATACGCTCATGGCAAACCGTGTTGCCCACGAATTACGACAAGAAGCTCCCTTGCTTGCCAAAGACGAAAACTCAGGAAAGGAAAATCAAGTAAAACTGATGTACGAGGGTGGTAACACCCGTTATCGCTATGAAAAGGTTAAGACCTATATATTTGTAGGAATCATCATCGTGCTCATCATTCTCTTGACGATGACTTACCTCTCCATTTCCAGAATCCGAAAGGCTCACCAAACTATTAAAAACTTGCATGAGTCACTGCACCAGTTAAAAGATGTGGAGAACTCTTCGTTATCGGAGCAATGCGAACGATTAAACCACGAAATCACCACACAGCTTCGCAAACTGAAACGCCGTGACAAGGACATCGAGGAATACAAGGCTCAAATTACCGAACTCACAGACATCAGCCAAGGCTTGGTGTATTATTCGATGACGATACAAAATCAAAACATCAGCCAGATAGGTAAGCAAGGCATCCGACAACTTCTCGCCAGCTTCAAGGTGATAGACGAGAAGTATAGCGAACGATTGGAGAACTACGACTTGAATCCATCACAAAGCCTCTTCTGCATCCTCTACCATATCGGCAAAAGCGATGAGGAAGTGATGCAAATCCTGCAATACTCTCTCTCGAATATCAGGGTAAGAAAGTCGAGAATCAAGAGTGACACTGGAGCAGAGTCATTCGACGACATCATCAGATAAGCACTCCCATAAGTTTTTCGCTATACTCCATTAACTTATCGAAGCATTACAAAAAGCTTGTATTTTATGTTTTTCCTAATCGTAACTCTCTCGTTATCAACATATCTGTTCACACTTGCATGTAATTCCGATTTGGCTATCTCTATCATTTGTGTTACCTTTGCATCCGAAATTCAAAACATCAAACGACTATGAGAAGAATAACATTATTATTAGCAGCCATACTCACAGTATGCAGCTTGAATGCTCAGAAAGGCAACAAAAATGAGAAAGTGGTCAATATTGACAAGGTAAACTATCGCATCACCTACAATGGGAAAATGGTACCAGATACCACAACAGTTCCCTACAACTATTGGGAGAGCTAAATGCGACTGGACATCGGTAGCAAGACAACTCATTTCTATGATAGAACCAAGCAAATATCCGATTCTATCATGGATGAACAAGCTAAGACGGGGCAATATGACATGAGTAAAATTCCTAGAGGTGGCAGAATCCATTGGGAATTCTACAAGAACTATCCATCAAAGGGGCAAACCACTTTACTGGATAAAGTCCTTGGTAACTATTACCAATGTACAGAACAATTAGAGGTGCCAAACTGGCAGCTTATCCCAGATAGCACAACTACCATCATCGGCTATAAATGCCTGCTGGCAAAAGCACTCTTCAAAGGCAGAACCTGGTATGCCTGGTACTCAGAAGACATACCTATAAGCGAAGGACCTTGGAAAATTTCCGGACTGCCTGGTCTTGTTCTACTTGCTTACGACCAGAACAAACAATACATATTCAATGCTATCGGTATGAGCACATTGAATGGGACCGAAAGCATAACTTTCACGGAAAAAGCAAGAGAGAAAGTAACACAGAAAGAGTTAAGAGAGGCTAAGCATAAATTTGATGGCGCAGAAGCTCTCAAAGCAACAGCGAGAAAAACTGGATTTACGTTTAAGAAATTACCCGAAGGTGCCATCAAGGCTCTAAACCGAAGCAACAAGGGCAACCCTATCGAGCTGGAGTAACTCCAGCTCGATTAACTGATCGTATTCTACATCATAACAACAAACTAACAATTTAAGAATGAAAAGATTTATATTCATCATCTGTTTGGTATTCCCTGGAATCATCGGAATATCAGCCAAGAAAGAACAAACTCCCATCCATCGCTTGATACTGCAGGGCGACAGTTGCATGAACGAGCATGACTCGTTCCATGCCATCACCTATTACCAGCAATATATCAATGAGCATCCACACGATTTGAATGTTCTCAGAAAGCTCGCTTCTTACTATCGTCTTCGTGGCGACAACAAGAAGTGCATCGCCTGCATGGATAGCATTCCTAACGACAGTCTCAACCATGAAGACTTGCGCATGATGTTCTATTCCTATCTTAATCTTGGCGATAAAAAAAAGTAGAATCATATGGCATGACTATCTATCGCAAATACCCATACGACGGGGAGGTATTTGCCACCCTACTTCAGCAATGGAACAACCATGGGAAGCCAGAAATGGTTTCAGCTTTCGCCTTGTCGTATGTAGAAAAACGTGACTCCACGAATATTCTCATCAACAAGGAGCTTGCCTATTCACTCTATTTACAGCTTAAATACGAGCAAGCCATCCCTAGATACAAGAAGCTTATAGCCGATGGATTCGACAATTTTGAGTCTAACCTCGTCATAGGATTGTGCTATTATAACTTGGAAAAGTACCGAGAAGTCTATACCTATTTGAACAAGGCGGCAGAGATGAAGAAAGACAACCCAAATATGAACTGTCTCTTCTACTTGGGCATGACTTGCAAGAAGATTTCCGAACAGACTAAGAACGTCGTGGAAAAGGAAACCCTGGCAAGACACGCCATCATCAACCTGGAACGGTCTATAACCGTGGCTTACCCTCGCAGCCGTGGACTATATGTAAACCAGCAACTTGCTGAGCTTTATTACTATAAATTGGAATACGAGAATGCAGGTCATGCCTTCGCCCAGTGCATCGAATATGATGACGAGGACGATCCTCACAACTATTACAATGCTGCGCAAATGTATATCGGAGCCAAGATGAAGCCACAGGCAAAACTCTATCTCCAGATGTTCTTGGCAAAAGCTGATAAGTTGAAGGATGAAAAGGAAAAAGCTAAACTTACAGCGAAAGTAAAGGAGCAACTAAAAGGAATGTAAAATAAAACAGATAACTTTTTAGTTTACTCTTCTTTAGTTTTATCGTCTATTAAAAAGCTATAAATAGCTGCATTTTTTTGCAGAGTGTCACAAAAAGTGTAACTTTGCAAGCAGATTAACAGATAAAGGCAGAATTATGAAGAAAAACATCTTAGCTTTAGCAACCTTGCTCTTTATGGGAAGTGCTGCAACAAAAGCACAAGTCACAAAAGTCACTGTGCGCTCTATATCGGGAAACAGTAAGGAGGAAGTCGAGAACATCGACAACGCCAAGTATCGCATTACCTATGAGGGGAAATGGGTGAACAATCCTTCCATCAAACCCTTCATCTACACGGATAGCGAGATGCGCCTCGACATTGGTGAAAAGGCGACCAGCTTCTATGACAGAACGAAACAGGTAAAGGATTCACTCATGAACGAAAAAGCCAAGACTGGCAATTTCGACTTCTCAGATTTACCTAAAGGTGGAAGATTCCCGTTCTCCTACTACAAGAACTATCCATCTACTGGCAAATCCATCCAATTGGAATCTGTCGGCACTACAGATTACAAATGCACAGAGAACGTGGAGACACCCGACTGGCAACTCATCCCCGACAGCGCAACAACAATCATCGGCTATCATTGCCAACTAGCCAAGACCAACTTCAAGGGAAGAACTTGGTATGCATGGTACGCCGAAGACATTCCTTTGCCAGAAGGTCCTTGGAAGCTGATTGGACTTCCGGGCTTGACACTGAAAGCATACGATGAAAACAAAGAATATTCATTCACAGCCATCGGCATGAGTACGTTGACAGCACCAACACCTATCACGTTCCCCAAGGCTAAGAGAGAAGAGATCAGCCAAAAAGACCTCAGAGAATTCAAAGAGAAGTTTACGCCTGGAATGGTGTTGGAAACATTAAACATCAAGAACATAAAAATACAGGACGAAAAGGGCAATCCTATTGACATGAAGAAATTCATGAATAAGAAGAATGTCTTCAATCCGATTGAACTTCAATAATAAATGAAGAGAATAATTATCAGTTTTATCGCTTTCTTTCTCTTGTTCTGCATCCCAATGGCGATGCAGAGCAAGAGAAACACTCCTATCTTACTCGATGACGACAACACTGCTACCGGGATTCATGGTTATGTAGAAGATTCATTGACCCATAACCGTCTAGCCAACGTCTCCATCACGCTGCTCCGCAATGGAAAGCCCATGAAGTTTACAAGAACAAAGGAGGACGGAACCTTCGTGCTCCCTATCACCGAAAAGCAAGCCAACGACAAACTGCAGGCCACGTTTATGGGGTATAAAAAGACAAAAACATCGGTTTCATCGGGAAAAGAAACCGTTATCAGTATGGCTTCAACAGCTTTTGTCTTGAAGGAAGTACAGGTGAAAGGCTCTCGCATCACAGGTCGGGATACCATATCTTTCGATCTCACCCGCTTTGCCAACGAACGAGATAACTCCCTGAAAGATGTACTGAAAAAGCTGCCAGGCGTGGATATAGAGAAGAATGGTCGTATCAACTACAATGGTAAACCTATCAATAGATTCACCGTGGAAGGTCTCGACCTGACCGGTGGCAAATATAACCAGCTGGAAGAAAACATCAAGGCAAAAGATGTGAAAAAGGCCGAAGTAATCGAGCATGACCAACCTATCAAGGCGCTCCAGAACAAGACCTTTACGGATAATGTAGCGATGAACATCGCCCTGAAAGACAGTGCCCGCGACAAACTGATACCCACCCTCAAGCCTTACATGCTTGCAGGGCATCCGTCCCACGTAGGCGGAAGCATCAACATCATGCAAATTGGCAAGAAGAAACAGATGATGTATGATGCAGAATACGACAGAACAGGTAAAAATCTCGTCTATGCACTTAACCAACTCGCATCTTACAGCAATCGTCTGGCACCAGCCTCCCTTCCATCATGGATATCAGTACCATCGCTTGACGCTCCTATCGACGAAGAACGCCTTCGCTTCAATACCTCACAAAAATACTCCATCAACCATATCAAGAAGAATAAGGACGATGCAGAGACCCGCATAGAAGCCAACTATCTTCGTACGGTAACCCGACAAGAGCGAGAGAACATGAGTATCTACGACCTCGGTGGCGAAGCTCCCACAGTTACCACGGAGCACAACCACAAGACAATGATCAGCGATGCCTTCAATCTGCAATGGGAGAACAAGGTAAACAAGACTGAGCATTATGGCAACGAGAGTATCAGCCTCAGCGCAGCACAAAACGATGGTTTGTCAAACATCAACGACACGCTTACCCAACGTGTCCGCATCCCAAAGCTCGACCTCTCGGCAAGTATCTACCGCCTCTTCGTCTTCAAGAAAAGTCAACTCTCTTGGCGTAGCACTGCCGACTATCACCATGGTGTGGCGGACCTCTACGTTAACGACGAGCGCAATCGCATCCGCACCAACCTTTGGCATACAGCCCACGCCTTACAGTGGATGAGGAATCGCTTCCACTGGACACAGGAATATAGAATGAGTATCGACCTCAACAACATCTATGCGAAATATCAGAGAAGAAGCGATGAAATCGGCAAAAACAACGGATTCATCGGAAACAGTCACGATGAAATCGCTCAAAACTGCCTTAACATCACAGGGAAGTTCATCCCTTACTGGCAATACAAGACAGAAACGTTCCGTATGTCGTTCTCTCCCGATTTCATCTGGGAACGCTTCACCTATCCACAGAAAACTCTACTTACCATATCACCCTACCTTTACTTATATAAGAAATTGGATTTCCGTAGAGAGTTGACTATCTACACAGGATACAGTACAGGAACAGGCAATGCCACCAACTACGCCATGAAGCAATATCGTCAAAGTTATCGCTCTTGGTACACTTCGAGCGACATCATTCCGATAACTCGTTCTCTTTATGGCAAGTTGAGTTACGACTACAAGCGCCCTATCAAGGAAATCTTCTTCAGCGCATCGGTCAATGCCAGCAAAAACTGGATGAACACGGCATCCGACCTACGCATCGAGGATGGCAAATACTATACCTCATTATATAAGCAGGACAGCAAGAGCAACAACATCGGAGGTTCGCTCTATATCTCCAAGGGTTTCTACGACCTTCATCTGAAAACCCGCCTGGAGGGCAGTTACAACTACAGCAAGGGGGAGCAATACAGCAGCGGCAAAGCCATCAGCTACACCGCGGACAACTATACTGTGAAGCCTAGCATCGACTTCTCGCCGTCCTGGTGTGCCTTTAGCTATGAGGGAGAATTCTCTTTTTACAACTCGAAACGTCAAAAAATGGCGAAGTCATCGTTATTTAATTGGCGTCAAAGCGTATCTGCCACCGCTACCATCAGCCATGTGGACCTCTCCTTCTCGCTCGTACATTATCACAATAAGCTGCAAGAGGGCAGCCACCTTAACACCCTCCTTGGCGATGCTTCGGCAGTATGGAGAATGAAAAAGCTCCGCCTTTCAGCAGAGCTTCGAAACCTTTTCAACAAGAAGAACTATATGGAAACCATCTATAGCGGCATCAGTACATTGACCGACAGCTATTATCTTCGCCCTCGCGAACTGATGATTTCCGCCCAGTATTCCTTCTAAACAAGAACTCCCATCTCAGAAAAGAGACGGGAGTTCTTTGCTTTTGAGGATAGGAAAATAGGTGCCGCGAAATTTATAAAGAAATAACTTTACAGACCAAATGAGGTGAAAAATCTTCCCTTAAGAGAAAATTTTCAATCTCTTCTTCCCCCATTTTCCGGGAGTTTTTTCTAGATTATCTCTTTCTAGAATATTATTTACATAGACTACTTCTGCTTCAGATAGTTCATCTGAACATTAGGAGCGCAAGCATTGCTTGTCTTCTCGGTATATTCTGCCACCTTCAATGTAGCAGTACCCTTGATGTTCTCCACATCACTACCTACCTTGAAGAGATAGTTACCAGCATCTACCTTCCACTGGCTGTTGGCCTCATCGAAGCTGGCAAGATCGCGCTTTTCGAGGGTCATCTTCAAAGTCTGGCTCTCACCTGGATTCAGCAACTTGGTCTTGCCGAAGGTCTTGAGTTCCTTGGCAGGCTTCTCATAAGCACCCTTAGGAGCGGTAACATAAACCTCAGCAACTTCCTTGCCGGCAACCTTACCGGTATTCTTGATAGTTACGCTAACCTCAATATTGTTGCCCTTTGCCTTGACAGATGGCTTGCCAAACTCGAAGGTAGTATAGCTCAAACCATAACCGAATGGATAAGCCACATTCTTCTTGAAGGTGTCGAAGTAGCGGTAGCCTACATAGATATCCTCCTCGTGGTTGCTATAGTCGTAACCCTTGATATTGCCCTTGCTCCAATCCAACAGATTCTTGTAGGTGTACATATCGTAATCCTTGGCAAAGTTGGCAGTAGATGGATGATCGGTAGCAGCGATTGGCCAGGTCATGGTCAACTTACCCGATGGATTCACCTTACCGGTCAGGATATCAGCTACAGAGTTACCGCCCTCGATACCTGGCTGCCATGCAACGAGAATAGCATCCACACGGTCTCTCCAACTGGCTGTCTCCATCACAGAACCAGAGTTGATGATGACAATCACCTTCTTGCCCTTGGCATGGAAAGCATCAGATACACGGAAAATCATATCCTGCTCTATCTGACTGAGGTTGAACTCACCATTGATCTGGCGATCCATTCCCTCACCTGCCTGACGGCCGATGGTGATGATGGCAGCATCTGCCTTTGGCTCCTCGCCAGCTACACAGCGCTCAGTAATCTCGATTTCATCGAGCTTTGGCTGACCCTGATCCAAGAACCACATCATCGGATTCTTGTCTGCCTTCAACTTAGCCTTGGCATACTTCACATAATTCTGATAGATTTCCGTAAGCTGAGGAGTAGTTGCCACACCGATGTTCTTCAAACCGGTAACCATATCTACAGAATAGCCAACATTAACGGCTCCACTGCCAAGACCACCCGACATGAAATCGTAAGAGTTGACACCGAAGAGAGCTACGGTCTTCAAGCCCTGGATAGGAAGAGCGGCATCATTCTTCAGAAGTACCATACCCTCGGTAGAACTCTGACGGGTGATAGCTGCATGAGCCTTCAAGTCTGGCTCACCACTATATTTATATCCCTTGAATCGAGGAGTCTTCACGATATATTCGAGCATGCGGCGAACATTGCGATCCACATCCTTAATATCCAGCTTGCCATTCTTTACGGCATCAACAATATCCTGCACCTGTGCTGGAT
>CAMBBY010000007.1 GCA_945863825.1 uncultured Prevotella sp.
GAGATTCGCCTTAGTCTCGTGGGCTCGGAGATGTGTATAAGAGACAGTGCTGGTTATCAGCTTTCCGTTTCTTCTGATTTCTATCGCACTGACTCCTTTAGGGAAGGTAATGTCGAAGAAGATGGATGTGTCGCGGGGTGTTACTTTGATGTTCTGGAGTGGCAGCCCGTCTATGCCCACACTGTCTGCATGAGAGAAGTTGATGCCTTGCAAATCATTCATCACGGAGGAAAGAATGGTTGTGAGCCACTCTTCGTTAATATCCTTGATGTCTGAGGTGAATCCATTGAGGATGTCGTGGAAGTAGCTGTTATTGACCAACTTACCTGTCATCAGCATGATGGTGTTTGCCCTGTCGAGATGGATCTGCTGGGCAAAAAGACTGAGTTGTGACAGTAGGGTATTACTTCCGTAGTCCAGCAAATTGTCTATATTTGCATCCCGTCTTCTTACGAAGAAATCATGTCTTTCTCCCTCTAAGGTGATGCAATCTTCCAACTCTGATTTCCCGGAATCTAAAAAACGTTTTGCTGTGTCTCTGATGATTTCTGCGGCATCTTCTTTGTTCAGATAGCTGGATTCAGAGACGAGTTTTTTCCATATGACTTCTGACAAGACATCTATTCTCGGGTCTTTTCCTGCACCGGCAATCGTAGTGGAAGCGAGTATTTTCCCATGGACTGTTTCTACATATTCTAGGACTAAATCGTCTGTATCTGCAGAGAGAATCAGTGCGTATGAATGTCCCTTGATGTGGTGGCAGATATAGGTTTCCAAAGAATAATCCTGCAGTTGGGTAAATCCCCGTTGTCTGATTTCTTCTTTGGTTTTTTCTTTGTCTTCCGAAGGGAACGAAGGGGTGAAAACGAGACCTAGATGAATGTCTGTTCTGTTTTCTTTGAGTTCATCTACGGCAAAAAGTTCCTCCACCGTATTCAAAGTTTCAACTTCCAATACGGTGTAAGAGCCATTGTCTTCTAATCTTCCCCCATAAAGTCTGATGCTTTCCTGGGAAATGGATATGATATATGATTTATTCATTTCTACTCATTCTTCATTGTTCTGTTTTTCGAGTTCTGTCATGAACAGTGTCTGTTAGTCTTGCCCCATATTTCCCAACAGGAAGTCCTCATAGAATTTGAGTCCTTCTAATATTAATATAGGTGACACGAAGTCGAACTCCTCAGCCCGTTTGGCATGCAGAAACTCTGGACGCTCCTTGATGAAACTGAGCAGTCCCATGTTCTGGAGTGCATCCTGTACTTGGTTCGGGTTCATGCGCAGACCGAAATATTGCTGGGTAATCTGCAAGAACAGTCCGAGGAAATCCTGGAATCGAGGACCGGCGGATGAACTGCCATAGAACTTGTCTCCTAAGCACGACATCATGTCTGCCGTAATACTGTTGTCGGCATCCAATGAAAGCACTTGCCCGAGTTTGTTCTCGATGGTGAATCCTTCTTCTCCGATGACTTCTATTGGTTGGCAATCTTTAGGGCGCATGAGCGTGGTTGACTCCATCGCCAATCCTTTGGAAACTTCAAACTTAACATCGTTGGAAATGCTCTTAGGGAAGGCTATTTCCAGGGCAGAGATGAACGAGGCTGCATCTTGCTGACCCAAGCCTTTGACAAACATGGCCTGATAGAATTGCGTAGCCAGGTCGTTATTGGTGGCAATGCCCAACCATTCCATGATTCTTGCGCCTTTTCCGGCAAAAGTGATGAGTACCTTCGGTTTCTTATCGCCTGTCCATCTGCACTCGGTAGAGTTTCTCACCTGCTTGATGAGCTTGCGGGTCAGGAGTCCAGCATAGTAGGTAATCAGGCCTGTGACATAAATATCTGCGCAGAGCAATTCGCTACAGTCTGAGCTGATCTTCTTGTAGAAGAACGGGAGCTGAGCGGCATTCAGTCTGTCCACCATCTGTTCGAAATAGTAGCTTGCCGTATCAGGACTGTACCTGTTGGCTCCCAAGTTGAGACCTTGTATTCTCAATCCGAATTCCTCGCAGGTGCAGAGCAGAACCCGCTTGAAGTTTGGACAATAGCGAGTTGCTTCACCCACCAGCTGAGCAGCGAAGTGGATGGAGTTCTGCTTGATCATGGTCAGGCGCGAGCCTTCTGGTGTATTCAGTTGGCACAGGGCAGAAATGTCACTTGTACTTCCGCCAATGTCGAAACAGACGGTGAGCGCATCTCTGTCATCTGCCTTTACATTGAGATAATTGGCAACGGCACAGGCCTCTGTCATACTCTGAAAATCATTCTCATCTACCATCTTGATCGGGTTGAAGGAGAATGTTTTTGTATCATCGTCTTTTTCCAGAACGATTTCGTGCTTCTTGCTGGTTTCTGACAGAATGTTCTGATTGTTTTCCAGGAAAGCATTGTTGGAGAAGTCTTGCTGTGGAACTGAAGTTCCTCCCAGGAAGCTGTTTTCTCCGAGTCCTTCGATATTTCCCAAACCGTTTCCTGCAATTCCTCCAATATTTCCCAAACCGTTCAAGCTTCCTAATGGGTTTCCGACATTTCCCAAGGTCAGGTTTGTGCCATCTGTCGCCTGATAGGCAGAATTGTTTGTCTGCAGATTATATCCGAAGGTGGAAACCTTCAGCTGGTATTGCGGATCCGTGATGACTGGCTTATGCTGGCATACATCATTCAGAGGATTGACGGTTGGCAATGAGCTCCAGATGGTATTGTAGTTGCGCAACAGGCTTTCGCTCATGGATGATGGGTACGACCATTTCAGCTTCTTCGGGAACAGGTCTTTTACGAACAGTTCGGCATAGACCTGAAGCAGCAGGGAGCGCAGGAATGCTTTCTTGTAAGCAATGTTGCGTTCGTCATCATCCCATTTCATATTATAGCTCTGCTCTATCAATCCGCATTCTGCCGTCTGTAATTTGATGATTCGAGGCGTAGGGGCTATTGGAGCCAATGGCAGGTTGAGACTGAAACAAGGGAATCCGCCCTTCACTTCTTTCTCAAACTTGGAAATGTCCTGGCTCTCATTCGTATCTTTTGCTACGCGTCTGGAATCGTGGAGCGTTAATGTACTCTTGATGGCATTGGACAACAATGGGTTAGACTGGAAGAAGAACAGATGGTTCTCATTGGCAGCCTTGTCGTCATTGTCTTCGCCAGCCCGCAACAGAGAGATTCTTCTGTTGGTGAACTGGATTCCCTTGGCCTGTTGGTCAAGCGGGTCGAGATAGGCGATGGATGTATTGGTGCTTCCAAAGTCAATGCCCAATGTAGTGCCGCGGAGGGAATTGTCCTGAATGCCCATTTTGTCTTGTGCAATATACGGAATTTCCGTAGTGGTCGTATATCTGATGAGCAGATAGCCCGATTCTTCGCCACCTGGCACTTGCAGTCTGATGCCCTTGAAAGGACGGTTGAACTCATAGATTTCGTATTTGTAGGGATTGTCAGCAGTGGCACTGTCGGCTACAATGTGCAGGGATGATTCCGTCTGTTCCCATTCTTCGCCCACAAAAGGTGTAGCCTGGAAAGGATAATCTTTCAGGTTGATGTTGTGTGGCAATTCTGAATAGAGGAAGTATCGGTGCCATTTCGGGGAGATGAAATTTGGCCAGATGATGAGGTCTTTGCCGTCGATTTCTCCTCCGCAGGTGTAGGTGGCTTTCATTTCCTTGGTCTTACCGTCGTTGAGTTCCAGATGCAGGGTTACTTCCAGATTGTTCTTCTCTGCATCCGGATCAAAGACTGCAGTCAACCTGGATGGTATATTGGCTCTGGAGGTGGTGGATTCTACCAGTGCTCCGATGTTTTTTCCGAATGCCTTGATGCCTAATTCGCTGAGTGGAAGTGCAAAATATGCTTTTTCTTCCGGCTCATTCTTCTTGTTGGCTACCAATACGTGAATAGGGAATTTACTTGGCTCGTGCTTGAAAGGACCTTTGAAAATCAGTCTGGCTACTTTGGCTGTATCCGGCAACAGTAATTCCTTCGGATTACAAAGTACGCTATTCTCCTGGGATGATGCATATAATACACCATCCAAGGCATAGAGTTCGTCCTTGTAGTTGAAGGCGCGATCGAATGGACGGTGGAAGATATTGATAGGTGGAATACTGGCGGTTTCCAACTTGAAGTTTTTCTTCTCGGCGTAGTCCTGTATTTCCTTTCTCCATGCGATGAGATTGCTGAGCAGGTTGTCATATTTGGGTGCTAAACTGCTATCAAGATGAGCATAGTATGCTGCCAAACCATTAATGCCTGTCTTCTCATCGTTGTTGATTCCTTCTATCAGATAATCTACATAGGCATAGAGTTGTAATGTCTGGGTGTTTTCTAAATCACAAGTTTCCAGCGGGTCCTTGAACTTTCCGGTCTTGAAATCCACCCATGGGCGGTTTTCTGTTTCCTTGATTTTATATGAACAGGCCGTGAAGAGCAGGCTTTCTGGTGAAGTAGCGCCAACCACCTGTCCATCATACTTGATGATTTCGATGAAAGGAATGCCTCGATGCAGTTCGTCAGTATCCTCCTCTCTCAAGCACCATAGCGGTTTGCGATGGAAGAGCATGTTGCCGAAGGTTCCTTTAGGCTCATAGAGATTGACCGTGGAAAGGATATCCTTGCCGTCGGAATAAGATAATTCCACAACCTCGGTCTTGATTCTGCTATAGTCGAGGGCTATGCAGGCAAGAAAACCGCGCCATTCAGAGGAAAGCATCTTGTAGAAAGCATTCATGTTGAGATCAATGTTTTCTTTCGTTCTTCCGTATGATTGTAATGCTGACTTGAAGAGGTTGGCGCGTGCGTATGCGGTAGGAATGCCTGATACTTGGGCACTGATATCTGAGTCCTGATCTATGGCAGGAGTGATGATGTCGGCAGTGAACTGTTCGATCATTCCCGAGAGATCTTGCCAGCAGCCTACGGTACTGGTAGGTATGGAGGCTGTCTTAACCTTGATGACTAATGGTGTACTCATAAACGATTATTTTGTCTCGTTGAAGTTCTGGTTGATGGTGATGGCATTGTGGATGTGGGCAAGGAATTTCTCCTTGGTGGTCTGTACGTTCTGCTCAGTCGTAGGCTTCGTCTTTTCTTCGCCTATGTTCTTGATGAGCACATCCACACTGTTGTCTTTCTTGCTGAAGATGCCTGACAGTTTGCTCCAGTTGTGCTTCTCGTCCTCAAACAGATGTCCACAACTGATATTCTTCATCTCTTTCTGCTGTTCTCTGAAGGCTTCATCTACGAAAATGAATCTGCCCGGAACGGACTCCTTAATCTGATAAATCCAACCCTTCTGCATATTGCCTTCTATGCCAAAATGATAGCCGAAGTAGTCTCTGAAATACTCGTCCAGATTCTTGGCCTGGTTGTTGGTGATGCTGTCGTAGTCGTGAATGTTCTGCTGGGCAAATCGGTTGAGAAGCCCCTTCGTTCCTGAGCCTTCTGCATCTGTCCAGGCAGCATCATATTGGGAGAGGATGATATGGGCAAGTGAGAAGAGCGAACCGAGTTTGCTCTCGAAGAGATTTCCATTGTTGATGAAATCTGTACCATGCAGATAGACTTGTCCATCTTTCTCCTCAAAAGAGCGGTAGAGGTATTTGGCCGACTCATTGTTGAGTTCTTCTGCTGGCAAGTGGAAGAAATCATATGCGGCACAGGCGCACATCAGTTCTACTACATGACATGCGTTCTTTTGTGCTCTTCCTCCCGTAATGGTCTTGCCTTGATTGCCCACGTAGAGCGGTGGAAAAGGCCAACCGATATGATAGAAGCGCTTGTAGGTGCTTCTGACGGTAGGGTCTGCCTGATAGAACTGCAGGGCAGCCTGACAGTTGAGGGCAAAATTATTGGAGTCGGCGATTACCTTGTCTTCATCCTTCTGCAGACTGTCTGGAGCCGTGAAGGTGAAGTAGTCGGTCAGTAGGGTAGAACCGAATTTTACCATGTTAGCGTCCAGAGTCTTGGTGCCATCAGAAAGTATATTGATAGCATCTCTCAGCGCTACGGGAATGACAGGTATAGATGAGGCTCCTGTGCCTCCGAAGATAGAACCGAAAACGAAAACACGGGCTGAACTTTGTTCTGACAGGAGTGAATCGAGAAAATTTCTGAGATCTTTTTCTGCATTGGATGCACTCTCGCCATTTCTGGAAATGTTGCGTGCGGCTTCGATGATGCCATGATACATGAGCAGAGAACCGAGGTGGGTCTGGGCACGATAACCGTGAGACAACTCGAAACTCTGTACGGAATCATCATCAAAGAAGAGGTCTGTCAAATCGGTGTTTTCTTCTTTGTGAAGTCCGCTGTTTACACCAGAAAGAATCTTATAGGTCTTTCTGTTGCCTTCTCCATATACGGTATAAAAGCGATATAGATTTATCTTTGCCGAGAAAAAGGTTTTGGCATTCGGATTACCTCCGTTGACTTGGTTGGCATCATCCGACTTGATCTTGTTGTACAGATCGATGAGTGCTTCTACCCGGTCTTTATTTCCATTGCTCTGGTCTGTATCCAAGGTGAGGATATCTATGGTCTTGTTGTCAAACATACCCATGGCACAGAGATGTACAAAAGATTCCAAGCATCTCATGCCAGTTCCGCCAATGGCTATTATAAATATTTTATTCATAGGGCTTCATTGTTTTGTTGATAGGGGCTTCATTTCTTTGTTTCCTTCAGCGTTTCTCTTAGAACCAACTGGATAGTTTTCCGTGTGGAAAACTTTTGCTGAGGATAAAGCCGCATACGATGTAAGCTATGCAAAAGAGTCCTGAAGATATGGCCATGGCAGCAAGATAAGCATCTCTTCTGGAAGGAATTCTAATGTCGGTATAGGCTCCGAAATAACAGATAGTCATGATGGCTATCGGACAGAGAATGGCTAAAATCCAGAACCAGATTCTTCTCTTTCTTTTATCTTGAGGATTAATTCCGGCCTCATATCGGATTCCGTTGGCAATGGCGATGGCCAATATGATGCTGACCACGAAGGTAATTGCGCCTATCATGTAGGCAGAAGCAACTGTTGCGTTCATTATTCTTGAGTTTTTTAATTTTCTAATCTTTATTTTTTATGATGATTTTAAATCTAAAATATGATGAAGACACTAAATCTTTTATTATAGTCAATCATGTCTTTGATAAAATCTATCATATCTTGGTAAAACTATAATGCTTTGGCAAAATAGGTGTAGATAACCGTTCCCACAGGGTTCAACTCTTGCAGGGTATTCCGGATGGCATCTCGGAGATTATTATTGGCTCCCCATGAGAAAAGCTGATCCAAACGGGCAGAAAGGTTGGGCTGACTTTCTGCTATGGTTACGTCAATGCGGAGAAGGTCTCCTTGCTCGCCCCCAATGATGTTTCCTTTAAATTGAGGTGAGAAAATGATGCCTATCTCTGCCTTCTTGCCATTACTTTGAGCCATGCTTTGGGCAAATAAGTCTTGATCCAGGATCAGCAAGTCTTTGATTTCCGCAGGTTTTGACTGATTCTCTTTGTAGTCAAATTCTGCGAGAATCTTTCCATTCTCATCATAATAGGAGGCTGATTTCTCTTTGTCGGCAAGAACCTTCTGATATAAGGCGTATTGTTGGAAATCTTCTTCTACATCGGTTACTTTTACTGCAAGTTTCTTGATGATGTAAGAATCCTGATTGCTGAAGTCGAAGAAAAGGTTTCGGAATAATTCCGTATATCTTGGATTAAATCCGGCCTGCTTGGCTTCTTCTGAGTTCTTCAGCGCATCTTCCCAACTTACGCCTAACGGATAATATTCCAAGCGGGCTCCCTGACCGTAATTGGTGTAGGCTGTCTCACTTCCGTCCTCCATGATGCCTGTTACGAGGTCTTCGCCAGTTTCTGCATCATGATAGTTGCCGCCCTGCGAAGCGGAAGGGTAGGATGTGGAGACGGAATAAGCATCTGTGGAGAGATGAAATTCCTGATAACCGGTAATGCCCACTGCGGATTCCTTGATCTTGTTGAGGAACTGGTGGCTCTTGTTGTCAAACACGATGAAATACAAGTGATAAGGAATATTTCTTTCGCCGATGAAATCGAAGACAAAGAAGGTGATGTCGTTACCTTGTTTCAGCCAATTGGTGAAATAACGGGTAGCGAAACTCTGATGCTGGACTTGTCTGTCTGGGGTAAATTCCTCGAAATCTGTAACTAATAGACTGCTTTTTCCGTCTCTTACTATCTTGTCGAGTGTCTTTTCGATAGGAGCCATTTGCTGGACATACGAACCGGTGTCCATGATTTTGTTGTATAGCTTGGTCTGTTTCAGATTCAAAGGAGTTATCTTGTCGTCTGCAAGCGAGAATGCCTGACAAGAATCATTACTGGTAAGTTTCTGAACAGTAGCATTCAGAAAGCTGGCAGCGTCTTTGTTCTTGTATGCGAGTACTACACCATCAGAGAGGTCAAAGTAAGCAGAAGTATGATCGCCGGCATTCTTTAATGTGATGTCCTTATCAAAATACTGCTTTACCTGTTGTGGCATGCTGGTTTCATCGGAGCTTCCACAAGATGTGAAACTTGAACTTGCCAAGAGTATCATGGCAGCAAATAGCAAGTTTTTTATGTTGAATATATTCATCATAATAAGGTATGTTTATGTCTTTTGTGCAAAAATAACAAAAAAAAATAGACATGCCAAATTATTCCTTGCAAACTTGGTTTGCGAGGCTTTGTTTTTTATTTCTTTAACGCATAAGATAGGTTACAACCCGTATTTCTTGAGTTTGTTATAGAGAGTTTTCCTGTCTATAGCAAGCAGTTGCGCAGCTTTGCTCTTATTGCCTCCTGCTGCTTTAATGGCCGCTTCTATACGTTGCAGTTCTGTCTGTTCATCATGCAAGGTGATAGGGGCTTGTGGCTGAATCTGACTCATGCATTGTTCGAGTTCATTTACGCTGATATAGTCACCCTTTGCAAGCAGGGTAGCACGTTTCATCACGTTGTTGAGTTCTCGCAGGTTACCAGGCCAGTTGTAGGATGCAATTCTTTCCTTGGCTTTCCCGTCCAGTCCCAAGATCTGGCGTCCCAACTCTTTGTTGGCCTTTTTTATAAAGAGGTCTGCAAAGAGGAAAAGGTCTGTTCCGCGGTCTTTCAACTCAGGCATATAGATCGTAAACTCATTGACGCGATGGTAAAGGTCTTCACGGAAATTGCCTTCAGCCACTCGTTGGGCAAGATTTTCATTGGTTGCACATACGAGTCGGATGTCAATGTCTATTTCCTTGGTGCTTCCCAAAGGACGGATCTTCCGTTCCTGAAGAGCACGGAGCAACTGTACCTGCACCTCGTAGTTCAGGTTTCCCATTTCATCCAGGAAGAGTGTGCCGCCATTAGCCATTTCAAAAGCGCCCTTCTTGTCTTGATCTGCACCGGTAAAGGCTCCCTTTGTGTATCCGAAAAATTCAGATGCAGCTACGTCTTTCGGAATGGCTCCACAGTCGAGCGCAAAGAATGGCTTTCCTGCCCGTTGACTCAGATCGTGGATACGGTGAGCCACATATTCCTTTCCGGTTCCGCTGGCTCCGAGGATGAGGACAGACATAGGAGTAGGGGCAACAAGCGAAACAAAATCGTACAGTTTTCTGGAAGCCTCGCTTTCTCCCTCCAGATATTTCGGAACATCCTGATTATTAGAGGTCTCTGAGGAAACCCCAGCCGAAGAACGGTTAGTCTGGCTCTTTGTTCTTTGTGAAACAGAAGAAGCGTTTTCATTTTCTGCAGATGAAGAATTTTGGTGTCTGATTGCTCGTTCTTCGCTCTTACCATCATTTTGTGCTTGTTTACCTGCTTTCAATGCCTCCTGAATCTTCTCTAATAAGATGTCTGGATGGAAAGGTTTGGCAACATAATCAGTCGCGCCCGATTTCATGGCGAGAACAGCATTCTGAACTTCTGCATAGCTGGTCATGACGATGAAAGGAATGGAGTAATCGTGTTTTTTGAGCCATTGCAGAAGAGTGAGCCCATCATGATCCGGGAGTCTGAGGTCGGACAAGACCAAGTCCCAGTGACTGTTGTCTTCAAAAAAATGCAATGCCGCTTTCACCGAAGTCGCTCTTTCAACCTCGAATCCCTTTTTCCTGAGCCATGTCTGTATCATGGTTCCGAAAGCTAAATCGTCTTCTACTATCAATATTTTAGCCATGCTGTTACAATCTTTTTCTCTTCCGGAGTGCTGCTCCTTATGATGTTGGAGTGCTATTCCTTATTAAATTGGTACTGTTTTGAATTGCAAATATACAGAAATAAAATGTATCTGACTACCCTTTTAACTTTCTTTTGCGTATTATGACGCAAGATTTACCAAACATTTGGTTTATAAGACAGATACGAGAAAAATTAATGTAATAAAAGTAATATGAAAAAGTTTAAGAAATGGGCTCTTGTAGCAATAGGAATGATGACGCTTGCCGTCTCTTTGGGTTCCTGCTCGGACGATGATAATGATTACTATTTGAGAACTGTTCCGAATGCTCTTGTTACGGTGAAGGTGACAGGAGATAGATGTTATTTTCAATTGGATGATCAGACAACATTGGCTCCTGGCAATATCAGTAAGAAACCTTTTGGGGATAAAGAGGTTCGTGCACTGGTCAACTATACGATGACCGACCGTAAAGATGATAAGTATGGAGCAGTGGTCAACGTCAACTGGATAGACAGTATTCTGACGAAGAAACCTGTACCTTGTCTGGCTACTCCTGAGGAAAATGATGCCAAGTATGGGCATGATGCAGTAGATATTGTGCGTGATTGGGTGACGATTGTAGAGGATGGTTATCTTACGCTGCGTTTCCGCGCCCTTTGGGGGAATGTAAAACCGCACTCTATCAATCTGATAGCTCATGTAAATCCTCAGAATCCATACGAGGTAGAGCTTCGTCATCATACGAATGGTGACCCTCAGTTGCGCTGGGGAGATGCTTTGGTAGCTTTCGATTTGAATGACGTTTTGCCGGATACTCAAGGTAAAAAGGTGAAACTTACTGTCAAGTGGAAATCTACTGTGGGCGATAAGACTGTAGATTTTGATTATTGTTCCCGCAAGTCGATGACGGCGGAAAACAATAACTGATGATATTTTATATATTGTGTATGAGGAAAGGAAGAGGGGCACGACCGTCATGATGATGGTTGTGCCCCTCGATTTTTTTCTTTATCTAACTCTATTTGAGTAATTTCAGAGCTTCTGCTGTCAGATACGGCTTGATTTTATCTAAAGGAACTGTAAAGGAGACTAATCCCATAGCATAAGGTCCTATTTCATATTGCTGATAGATAAAATGTACTCCGTCTTTTGCCAGATATGGGGAGGAAGAAGGCAAAGGAATGATTCCGTTTTCTATAAACAGATAGTCGTTGAGCTGAGCATCTGTTATTTGTTCTTCATTTTCATTCTGTCCTTCGTTTCCTGTCTTTTCTTCATTTGCTGTTTGACTTTCATTCCCACTCTGTTGGTTCAAGTAACTTAATACTCCCTTGCGCAAAATCGGCTGTAAGTCCTTTACCCTGGCCGTATCTACCACTTGACTCAGTTTCTTACCCGTAGCCTTTACGATATTGAATGAGCGTTCGAAGGTAGAGCCATGAGCACCAGCAAGATAGGCATACGAAAGGCAATGATAAGTAACATAACTGTCCGTTTCTGCTTCCTTATTCAGCCTGATGTCGTAGCTCATATTTGCATTGGCACGTGGGTCGGCTTCCTTGAGGTCTTTCATCTGACTTTTCAGATAGGCAAAATTGTCCTTGCAGTATTTTTCAATCACCAAATTCCCGTTGGCAAGATCACCCTTATAGCTTTCCTGCTTTTCTATCTCATCTCCATTCATGCTGCCAAGATACAGATTGGCTAATTCTTCGTTGAGGATAGCTCTGATATTCTTTGAAAGCTCATTGGGCTCAGTTGGGTAATCAACGCTGACGGCGCATTGTACTATTTTGCCTTCTTGCAGGATGCAACTGTCTGTATTGACCACGAGTGTATCAGCAGCCCGTGCTTCCTTGATGTCGTTAGCAGCCTGTGCCTTTGTCGAACTGGCTTTGCATCCCATCATGATGCTGGCTACTAAGGCAAGTGTTATGAGTGATAAATGTTGCTTTTTCATCTGAATTCTGTTTTTAGTTGAAATATCGAGGGTAAAGGTAAGCTATTTCTTTGATAATTGTATCTTTTGTTCACATTTTTTAGAAAATAAAGTCTGAACTTGCCCATGTTTTTGTATTTCTACCAATAACTTGCTCCATTTTGTGCTTGTAAATGCATATTTTGCAGTTAATAATTTTGCATTTTACAAGAATTATGTTACCTTTGCGCTTAAGTTTAGATTAGAAATGAATCCAATAACGCAAACCATCATCCTGACGGCATCTGCGGTGAGAATGCTCCCGCACATTGCCTTGTATCTGCTTCATAAGAAGGAGATAGATGCCGATTTGTGCCAAGTGCAGGACAAGAAGCCTTCTGTCTTGAATTTTATCAAGGCGTGTACACGTGAACGCTCTTTTCGCAATCTTTTTTACTACCGCTTGGGCGAATACCGCTCGGTATTTATCTCTTGGCTCTTGCCTCCAGAGCGAACTTTGAATATCTGGTGTCCTCGCATCGGAGAGGGTGCTCATCTGGAACATGCTTATGCTACGTATCTCAATGCAGAGGCTATCGGCAAAAATTTCTATTGTCTGCAGATGGTGACGTTGGGCAATGGGAAAGGCGGAAGACCTACTATTGGAGATGATGTGAAAATTTATACGGGGGCAACGGTTTTTGGAGGTATTCATATTGGTAATCAGGTGACTATTGGAGCTGGAGCCGTAGTTTTCCAGGATGTGCCTGATGGTTGTACGGTTGTGGGAAATCCAGCAAGAATAGTTGAAAAATAATATAAAAATATAGAAGTTATGAATTATGCACTTATCATAGCAGGAGGTTCTGGTAACAGAATGGGTCAGGACATTCCTAAGCAGTTTATGCATGTGGATAATTGTCCGATTATTATCCATACGCTGATGGCTTTCCAAAAACATCCTGATATTCAGGGTATTGCCGTGGTATGTCTGGCTGGTTGGGAAACGGTTTTGCAGTCTTATGCCAACCAGTTTAATATTACCAAGCTGAAATGGATTTTCCCTGGTGGTAATAATGGTCAGGAATCCATTCATAATGGTATTTATGGTCTGAAAGAGGCTGGATGCAGTGATGATGACCTGATATTGGTACATGATGCGGTTCGTCCGCTACTTTCACAGGATATTATCTCTTCCAATATCGCTATTTGTCAGAAATATGGATATGCAATAACCGGCATCAAGTGTCGTGAGGCTATCTTGGAGAGTGAGGATGGATTTACATCGACTACAAGTATTCCACGTGACAAGTTGATCCGTACTCAGACTCCTCAAACCTTCCGCTTGGGCAATCTGATTGCTGCACATGAGGAGGCAATGGCGAAAGGCATTGCCAATTCTGTGGCTTCCTGTACCTTGATGGCAGAACTTGGTGGCAGACAAATGCATGTTGTTCCTGGTTCTGAGAAGAATATCAAGATTACAACCATAGAAGACCTCGAAATCTTGAAGGCTTTGATGAAGGTTCAGCCTGAATCTTGGTTGAAGTAGATTTTATGGAATGTTGTAGATTCAATGGGTTGATACGGATTTAATGTCAGTAGATTTAATAGATTAAAAAATGTAAGCAAATAGTTTATGGTAGAACATTCATCTTTTTCTGGTCATTCTCCTAATTCAGATTATTCTCCTTATAATCATGATATAAGGAGACTCTTTTCTGACGGCTTAAATCTGGAGCGCCTTCGTGGTTCCCGTATTTTGGTTGTTGGAGCTACGGGGTTGATAGGAAGTTGCATTGTGGATGTTCTGATGCAAAATCCGGATAAATGCTATCAGGTTATTGCTTCAGGACGTAATCGCAATCGGGCAAAACAGAAGTTTGCTGCCTATTGGGAGGATGATAGTTTCTCCTTCATTGAAATGGATGTGACGCAGACGGTGCAGGAAAACCTGGAAGGACAGACCAATGAAAAAGCTTGCAGTTACTTATTGGAAAGGGTGGATTATATCATTGATGCTGCCAGTAATGCCAGCCCTAATTTCTTCAAACTGAAACCTGTGGAGGTCATGAAGGCCAATATCAATGGAGTTTCTCATCTGATGGAATATGGACTGGAACATGGTATGCGTAGGATGGTGTATGTTTCTTCTGGCGAAATTTACGGTGAGGGTGATGGCTCTGAATTTACAGAGATGAGCAGCGGATATGTGGATTGCGCCTCTGTTCGTGCCTGTTATCCTTCATCTAAACGTGCTGCTGAAACTCTGTGCATGTCTTATGTAGAAGAATATCATGCAGATGTGGTTATTGCCCGTTTGAGCCATACTTACGGTCCTGGATTTACCGAAAGTGACAACCGTGTATTTGCTCAATTCATCAGAAATGTATTGAGAGGAGAGGATATTGTTCTGAAAAGTAAGGGTGAGGCATTCCGCTCCTGGCTCTATGTTGTGGATGCTGCTCATGCTATTTTGCGTCTTCTGATGGATGGAGAGAAAGGAAATGCCTACAATGTGGCACACTCGGAGTCCAATATCTCCATTCGTCAATTGGCAGAGTTGATTGCTGGAAAGGCGCATCTGTCTCTTATACACATCTGACGCTGCCGACGATACTCCTTGTGTA
>CAMBBY010000008.1 GCA_945863825.1 uncultured Prevotella sp.
GAGATTCGCCTTAGTCTCGTGGGCTCGGAGATGTGTATAAGAGACAGATGGTAAAAAGGATGAGCGAGGTTCGTACACATTTACATTAGGTTCTCTCGATATCGGTGCAGGTACGTCAGACTTGATGATTAATGAATATAGCAAGGGCGATCAAAATGAATCTACCGTCTGTCCGAAACCTCTTTACTATGACAGCTACTATTATGCAGGCGACGATATGCTTCAGGAACTTATCCGCGAGATTTTTCTTACGGATAAGGATTCTGCGCTTGTTGCGCGCCTGGAACAAACGGCTGAAGGAATACAGAAAATAAAAGATTTTTTTGGACACAACTATAATGGGCAGTCTATATCTCAGCGCATCTTGCGTAAGAACTTTAATATCCAAGTTCTCATACCTTTGGCATGCTATTATCTGGAATTGTTGAAGAATCAAAATCACGATTGTGTAGTACATTTTGATGACGTTTTCAAAGATAGTTTGCCTAACCATCTCGTTATGAGTGGTTTCTATGATTTCTTCGGTTTTGAATTTAATGAGTTGGAATGGCATTATTCCTGTGAGAATGTATATCGTATTGTTGCCAAATCTTTCGATTCCTTAGTAAAGAAGATTTCGGCGATTATGTACACTTACCATTGCGATATTATCGTTCTCTCTGGTCGCCCAGCAACATTGCCTCCTTTACGTGATCTTTTTATAAAGTATTATGCAGTGGCACCCAATCGCCTTGTTCAACTCTCCAGTTATTACATAGGCGATTGGTATCCGTTTGGAAATAATACGGGTTATATCAGAAATCCCAAGACGGTAGTTGCTGTTGGAGCCATGATAGGTTTTTATTCATCAGACCTCATACAGTTCTCTAATTTTAGGCTTGACAAGCAGGCATTGAGTAATTTGAAATCAACCATCAACTATGTTGAGACGCCAGAATCCATGTTGCTCAATACGCATTACTGTCTTACTCCAACCACGAATCGTGGCGAGATTACCGTCAAGCAATTGCCTGTTTCGCTCAAGATCAGACAAGAAAATTTTGACAGCTATATGAGTCGTCCGCTTTATGTTGTGGACTATGATTTTATAAGAATTTGTAAACGTATCAGGCATCAGATGGAAAATATTAATCCAAATATGCCAGAGGAGGCACTTATCAATCTGACAAATGAGGAAATCAATCGGTTGAAGCGCCTTCTTCCTTACCGAATTGTTCTTTCACGTGAAAGTGATAATAAAGAAGATATTAAAATAGAACAGATATTGGATAATTCCGGTAATGAGATTAATTTACAAAACATTCGTATTAATATCCAAAGTCTTGGAACATCTGAATGTTATTGGCTGGATTCTGGTATTTTTGACTTTTAAACATTATCATTATGCAAAAAGAGATTACAATACAAGATATAGATCATTTGCTTCATGTCATCGGGGACTCTATAAAATGGGCCTCTGAGCATGAAGAACGTGCCTTCCCTTTGTCTGCGTTCAGAGAATATCGTAGAAACTTGAAGAAAATTCGTTTTGCACTTGAGGAAAATTGTTCTGCTGCAGCTTATGGAGAGAGTCAGAATGGAAAGTCATACCTTATAAGTAGCCTTCTTTCAGATCAAGGTGAGGAACTGGCAATTAAAGGAGGAAGAAATGGTAAAATATATAGTTTTATAGATGATATTAACCCAAGTGGTGGCAATACATCTAAGAAGGAATCTACAGGTATCATTACACGCTTTACGATTTGTCCAGATATGGCTCCTACAGCTGAAGACAAGGTTAAGGTAAGACTGCTCAGTATTGCAGATATTGTAAAACTGCTTGCTGATACTTATTATAAAGATGTGAAAATCAATGCTGACACTTTGTTGCTGGCTGATGATATTAACTGTAAATTAGAGACATTTCTTCCGCAACTCATTGATAAAAATGTCCAACAAAGTTATATAGATGAAGATGATATATTTACCATTCAGCAGTATCTTAATGCTTCTTTGGGTGGTAGTGCTTCTCATGTGTATAGTTCCAAGTTCTGTGTGCTTGTATCTCAAAAGATTCAGCATATTGCCCCAGAACAATGGGGAAAAGTATTTAGTCTGCTGTGGAATGAAAACGATTATATCACTTCGCTTTTTGAAAGGTTGGTTGCAGAATATCGTAAACTGCATTTCAATTCTGTAGTCTATGTTCCTTTTGATGCTATTCTTAGACAGAAAGGTACCATTCTTGACATTTCATGGCTCGATAATCTGTTTAATGATAATGCGGCAGATAATAATCCAAACTATGAGTTACTCTGTGATATCTATGATAGCCAGAACAACTTGTTGGTTCATGGATTTCCAAAAACATCGTTTACGGCTCTTATATCAGAACTTACGTTGGTCTTACCTCCGTCAGCAGCTGATAAACGTGCTTTCCTTCGTGACTTTGACCTTCTCGACTTTCCTGGAGCCCGTCATCGAATGAAGTTGCCGGAAAATAGTATTCAAACAGAGTTACCGATGATGCTTCGCAGAGGAAAGGTGTCTTATTTGTTCGATAAGTATTCTGATTCATGGCGAATCAATGCAATACTTTTCTGTAAGAATATGGACAAACCTGAGAGTGAATTGGGTGAGGTTCTCAACAGTTGGATTAGCAACAATATTGGTGCAACTCCAGAACAGCGAGCAAAATATATTAGCAGCACTAATTTTACTTCTCCTTTCTTTATCATATCTACGTTTTTCAATTGCGACTTACAACGTACAAAGGAGACTCCTCTGTTCATAAAGACTGTGCCTTTAGAGGAACGTTGGAAGACTCGTTTTGAAAATCATTTATGTGATGAGGTAATTAAGCCAAGTGTCTATTCATGGTTTGAGCATTGGGTTCCACAAAGTGCCGGTTTTGCTTCAGAGGCATTTCAGAATATCTATATGCTTCGTGATTACTTCTGGTCGTCAAATCAGCAGATATTTGCTGGCTATCAGGCAGGTGTTAGTGGAGAGAACCGTGTTGTAGAACATCCTGAATTTCCAGAATTCTTGGAGGCTCTCCGTAACTCATTTGTGTCTTTCCCATTTGTGAAGAAACATTTCGCTCATCCGGATCAGGCTTGGGAGGATGCGGCAACAATCAATCATGATGGTTCGCAGGCTATCATTTCTTCTCTGGAGAAGATTGCTACTGTTATTGATGATGCGCGCAAACAGAAATACCATGATGAGGTAAAGAGTATGCGTGATGAAATGCTTACTGCACTTCAGCACTTCTATATCTCAGGAGAAGAGAATGATAAGCGTGAGGAGATTAGACGTACTGCTGGCGAAATGAAGTTTGGACTCGATATGCTTTCGCCATCTTCTTTCGGAATGCTGATCAATAATTTTATGGTTTCTTCGCACGATCTTCGCTATCTGGCTACAGATATTGTGCTTCATAAAAAGGAATTACCACAGGATTTTACGCTGATTAATGTCCTGAGACTTAATGCAGGTATTAATCCGAATGATGGTAAGGAAGTTAATCTTAAGAAACTTTGCGACTATTATCATACTAATGAGCAGATGCTTCGTGATGGATTAAAAATGCAAAATATCAATCTTGAAGATGTGATTTGCGGACAGAACAACACGATGACTACTGATGCGGATATTCTGGCCAAAAATATTTCTGAGTACTGGGCTGATTATATAGAGTCTGCTGCACATAAACTTAATAAGCAGTTGATTCATTCGGACAGAATAGCATTTATGTATAATGTGCTTTTCAAGAAGTTTAATATCAGACAGATGATTGCAAACAAAATTCAGGACTATGCAAATACTATTGAAGATAGAGATGTGCTGTCAAACATCATTGCAGATTCTATTAGTCTGATGCTTAATGATTTTGTAACTTCAGTGGGGCGTAAGTTTATGACAGATGAGGATATTTTACATGTTAAGACTATTGCTGAAGATATGCATGTTCAGGTTGATATTCAAGAAGACAGTCAGGTAGAACAACCTAACTTACGTGATACGATGGAGGCTTTTGAACAGTCTGTAGAGACACTTCGCTTCCAAGTTTTCGATGAACATTGTCGTAACATGCTTCGTCGTTTACCATTGTGGGATAATTTCAAACGCTGGGAGAATCTGCTTGTTATTGGTCTCATGTTTACAAGTGATGTTACTGAGATAGATGAGCAGGCTAATGAGCAGATGAGAAATATAATAGAAGAATGTCGAATGGTATTAAATAATCAGATATGACGATATTTATAGATAAAAAAGCTCTGTGCTCCACACCTTTAAAAGATTTCTGTGAAATACAGGGCATTGGTAATGATCCGATGTATATGCGTCCTGGTAGCGTTCAGAGCATAGTAGGACGATATATTCCTAAAGATATGCAGGATTTTCTGGCTGTTCCAGAATATTCTGCAGAGGATGATGCTATCGTTTGGTTTGCTCCTAATTGGACAGATACTCCACGGCGCATCAATGACCTTTATGGGGAAGAAAAGGAAAAATACGATAGAATATACCGCGATACGTTAAACGTTTATAATGATGTGAAGCGCAAACTCCATGGTGAGTCTCTTGGCATACTGGATTCTGCACTTAAGTTTGTCAATGAGAATTTCTTGTTCTGCTATGATAATAAAGTAGTGCTGGTGGCATGGGGAATGAATCTTCGTGATAGTGTATATGATGCCAAAGGTAGTATTGTCTTCAACTTCTCGCAAACAAAGGGTTATACTATTATTTTTGATCCGGGTGAAGGTGCGGAGCTGGCTAATCCTAATGACCGTGTTATAAGAAGAAAAGAGAAAGCGGAGTTGGTAACAGCTGATGTGCCTCGTCTTATATGCAAACCTGGTTTTCATTTTATAGATTGGAAACCACAGGTACAGGGTACTATAGTTACGTCTGATATGGTATTTCATGCGCAATATCAAAAAGATTCTAAAACTTCCTCTGTAGCCGAAGAGCCGGTTGTTAGTAATGTTCAGGACCTTTCTGTTATGCATACCATACGTTTTGTAACGGATGGTAGTTGCCAACTTGACGGAATGGAACAGTTGCAGGTTGAAGATGGATATGAACTCACAGAGAATGATTTTCCTAAAATGATTCCTCTGGAAGGTTTTAGTAACCCATATTGGGATCCTGCATATTTAGGTTCTGTTCATTCTGATTTGGTCTTTAAAGCCAAGGCTTCACGGAACAATTATACAGTGACCTTCCTGCCGGGAAAATATGGAGAGTTGAAAGGAATTTCTACATTTACGGTTCCGTATGGCTCCCGTATAACACAAGTGCAGATTCCGCAAGTAGTTCCTTTCAGTGGTTATACTTTTGCTGGTTGGAACATTACTCCATTGGATTATAGTGTGGCCAATAATTGTTCTTTTCAGGCACAATACAGGAGTATTCCATGGTTGACACGGCTTTGGATGTGGTTCACGAGTTTCGGATGCCTGAAATGGTTGCTTCTTTTGCTGGCATTGCTGCTCCTGTTAGGACTGTTCAGTTGGCTATTCCCTGGTTGTAACGAATATAGGTGGAATCGTTATTATCATGATGTAGTAGTTACTGATGGAAATCAATATCATGTTGGAGAATCTACTGGTAAGATACACTATCTGCGTTCTGGAGAAGGACAGGATGTTGATTATATCTTCCCTCAAGATACAATACTTGAGCACTCCGAAATTAGTGATGAGGTACTGGAACATGGTGGAAATATCAATGCTTTCTTGCGTTTCTCAATCATTTGGAATCAGCAAGGTGAGGATATGGTAGATCTGGACGCACATGCAATTCAGCCTGATAATGAAGAAATTTATTATTGTACACACATGAATAATCCGACATCAATGTCTGGTGTATTAGATGTTGATGACATCCGTCCGCAAGGTACTGGTGTAGAAAATATCATTTGGACAGATCCGGAAAAGATGTCTGATGGTACATACACACTTTTTATCAGGAATTATGATGGCGGTAGAAATCATGGGGCCAAAGCTGAGGTGGCTTTTAATGGTAAGACATGGCACTACACGATTGATCAGCCTATCAGAAGAGAAGAAGATATTCCAATAGCACAAATTAAAATATCTAACAATAATCAAAATTTTTCTATCCGACACTCTAAATATTTAGATAGGACAGAATAGTAATAAGGAAAAATAATTATGCCAAAGAAATCAGCTATATTGAATAATGTAACAGAATATTCTCCAGAAGATTTAGCAAGTTATATCCAGCAGGGTATTGTGACGTTTGAAGAACTCCGAAACAATACCGAAGGAGAGTTTACTGCTAAGATGCAACTTGATGTGGAGAAGTTACTTGCAGGGAATGAAGACGGAGACTTTCAGACAGTAATGGAGTCAAACTCTATAGCAGACTTGCAGGATTTTCTTAATAAGTATCCAATGGGAACTGCTGCGCATTTGGATGCTGTCCGTCAGCGTAAACACGAACTGGAGGCAACACTGGCTGCAGAGCCTGTAATGCAGGTAGATGATATTGAGGAAGAAGAGTGGCAGGAAATCAAGGATTCCTGTGATGTACAACTTTTAGAATCTTTCAAGGAAAAATATCCTAAAACTTCTCATCTTTTTGAAATTAACAGACTCATTACTGAAGAGAAAAACAAGGAGCGTAATCGTGAAAAATCTCCTGTTGTTCTCAAGACTATGATTAATAATGCAAATAGTGTAGAAGAGGTCTGCAAAATCATTCAGGAGTTACTTGAAAACGAAATGATTTCAGTTAGTACCCTCCTTGAGGTGATAGAGCAAGACCATAATCTATTATCTTCTTCGGTTTGCAATGATATCATTTCAAAAGGTATTCTCAATCGGAATGACTTGAGTAAGTGTGGCGTTTCCGATGAGTTTATCAACAAGATGTTGGCCAATACAGGTATTCAAAACTTTGAGCCTGCACGCCCTTTGCAGACAATCAAAGAACCCTGTACAGAGGTGTATTTCTGGGGGATTCCTTCTTCTGGAAAAACATGTGCGTTGGGTGCTATACTCAGTGCTGCAAAGAATGGATTGGTTGCTCGTAGCATGATTCCTGATAATAACTGTCAGGGATTTGGCTATATGAACAGACTTTCTTCTATTTTCTTTCCAGGACGTGTCTGTCGCCTTCCTGGTGGAACTCCAGTGACTTCTACCTATGAAATGCGTTTTGAACTTGAAGACCAAGAACACCAGATCCATCATGTAGCATGTATTGATATGGCGGGAGAATTGTTTACTTGTATGTTCATGCAAGATGCAGGAGAACAACTACGTGACGATCAGCAACAAGCGTTGGAAACTTTGCATAATATTCTGCTCAGCAATAGATCGAATAATAATAAAATTCATTTCTTTGTTGTTGAATATGGTGCAGAAAAACGTCTCTTCAATGGTCTTCCGCAGGCAGAGTACCTCAATTCGGCAGCTGCTCACCTTAATAATATGGGACTCTTTGATAGTAATACAGATGCTATCTATGTCCTTATATCCAAGGTGGATAATGCTTCCTATAAAGGATCGCTGGATGATCATTTGTTGAAATATATGACAAAGAATTATTTGGGCTTTTATAATAATCTTCTTCGTATCTGCAAAGAGCATAATATCAATAACGGGCGTGTCAACATTGTTCCTTTTTCTATAGGAGAAGTATGCTTCAAAGATTACTGTCTGTTTGACGCAACCTCTGCGGCTAAAGTTGTGGATTTGTTTATACGTTATTCTTATTATGAGGAAAAGAGTTGGTTACAAAAATTGATAAACATGTTTAAAAGTTAAGAGATATGAGCAAAATAGAATTATTAATACAAAAAGCCCATGGTGGCTTGACTGATGTGTTCGTGACAAATAAGGGAGCATGGTATGGAAAGACATACGATATGCGAAACTATATTTCTCACTTGCATCTCAGCAGACTTTTCTATGTCTTGAATTATCATGTGACTGGAATTTATTTTTCAATAGTCAAACCATTGAATGTGGGAAGAACTGGCGATTACATGGCAGCTTGGATTTATATTCCAAATTCCATAACTGTTGCTTCAGAGGATTTATTGAAATTGGTTTCACTTGTACAGGAAAAAATTGTAAGTGGAGTAGAGCAATATGATAATCTTAGACCGCTTTTGGACAGCTCTTATCCTGATTTGCAGTATATTGACTGTATGCCAGTTCGTCAGACCGAAGCTCTTGCCTATAGAATGTATGGTCAGAATACTGATTTTGTCTATTTAGGAAACCTCTTGGCGCAAGGATTAGATCAGTCTTATTATAAGAAATATAAGGCTGTATTCTTTTTGGATATTCCTGCTCGTAATGAAGTACCACCATCTGTTTTACAGCAGATGTATGATTTGTCGAGAAATGGCTTTGAACAGCCTGCTTATCTGTTCCCTCCTCAAACTTTGCCAGTAGCTGGTATGGAACTTTTCGTCAATCAAGTTCCTTTTCGTGATAAGCCTTTGAAGACCATATTAGGTTCAAAGTTAAATATACTTCTTCATAGGACGGGTTACAAAGACGTGGTTTTATCGGTAAATATCTGTAAACCTCGTCAGTCTTTTTTGCTTCAAAATGAAATACTTTGGGAAAAGGAAATCAATGCCCAAATGTTTCACGTAATGTTCAAGGGGCGTCTTGCTATGCAATACCAACTTTTTGTGAATGGTAATCTTGTGTCGAGTGATCACTCAATAAGTATTCGTGAACAAGAGGCAAGGAATGCACGAGTGGAGGTGATGAAACCTGGATGTGCTAACTATCAGGGATACTTGAATCTCACTCAGCCGCTTACTCATACAATTGTACTACAGGAACTTCCTATTAGGAATGCTTCGCATACATCTAAGTCAAATAGCTCAGTGTTTGCAAGCAAGAAATTCTTGTTAGGAATGATTGTATATACTGTGGTAGTTTTCTTTGCAGGTATCTGTTTGGGAGATTTGATCAATAAAAACGATATTCAAGAAAATCCAGAAATGGCAACTCCTATTGAGAATGAAGTATCTCCAGAGTCTGAAAATAATTTTGATTCTGAAACTTCAGAATCTTCAGAATTGGAATCTGAAGGCAAGCGAAATACAGATCGTAAGGCTTCCCGAAAGCAACAGACAGATCAACCAGAGAAACAAAAAGACAAGGCGAAGTCACAGGGAAAAGAAACTGAAGAACCTAAAGAAAAAGCAGGTGCAGAGGCTGCCGCTTCGGGTAAATCTGTTTCTCAATCCGCAGACAAGCATGCTTCTCCGACTAATAGAAATAAGGATAATGAATCTGCAAATGTATCCACACATAGTTCTGAGGATAGTCCGAAAAGTAATAAAGAAAAATAACTATAAATTATCGTATTATGAGATTTGAGTATATTTGCCATCATTGCAATAATCGTTTTACAACGGTTTTAAATGCGACTAAAGAACGTGTTGCCTGTCCATATTGCCAACAGATAATGACCGCTTCAAATATTAATGTTGTGGTTGATGATAGTGTAAATCAGGTGAGAAATCAGCAACCTGTCATTAATCAACCACAACAGGCTCGGGTTCAAGCTCGCCCTGTTCAGGGGCGTCCAGTCCAAGCTCGTCCAGTTCAAGCTCGTCCAGTTCAGGCTCGTCCAATTCAAGCTCGTCCAGTTCAAGCTCAGCCTGTTCAAACTCAGCCTGTTCAAACTCAGCCAATTCAAGCTCAGCCAGTTCAAGTTCAACCTGTTCAGGCTGAGGCTCTGGATCCTATAGTTCTGGCACCTCATGCAGAACCTGCTGCAATGGTGAACGATATGGATAAGCCTGATGAGTCGAATGTAGAACCGTCTAATATAGACGGGGCTAAGCCAGAGAACTCTGCTGAAGAAGTCTCAAATTCAGAATCTGAGAAAGCTTCATTACAGGAGAGTTTTAACAAGGCTCTTTTAGAAAGTGTCGAAGAGGACAAAGAAGATGACGAGAATGTAGAGATTGCCGATGAACTGAAGGAGGCTATGAATGACACTTACGAAGGTGTTTCGAAAAAGAAGTTTAATCCAGTATTGATGATAGTATTGGTGGTAGCCGCTGTGCTGTTTACTGGAATCTATTTCTTATTTATAAAAAAGGATAAGCAGACAGAGAAAACAGAGATGCTTGTTAAAAATGAAAAAGCAGCAGTACAAGCACTCAAAGATTATGCAAATAATTATCCTGATATGAAGATTACTCAGTATTTTATGCTCGATTTGGATCAGGATGGACAGAGAGAGGTTATTGCAAACAATGACAAAAACCTGATTGTCTTTGGTGCTGAGGAAGGAACTGCGTATTTGATTCATAAAAAGCCAGTTTTTGAGTGGGTATATCTTCGTGGAAAAGGGGTTTTTGTGGTAAATTCTGATGAGGCTCAGACTGAAGGAAGTGCTGTATGGCTTATTAAAAAACAGAAAAAACTTGTAGAGGATGCTCATCAGGAGAATTATCATTTTGTCGATGGTAATTATATCAAGACTTTGGATGGTAAAGAAACGAAGGTTTCTGAAGATGATTATTATGGTTTTGTCAATACGATTATTAAAAACTATACCAAACTAACTCCTGTAAAATTGTAAGCTATGAGAAAGATATGTTTGTTTATTTTGCTCCAAGTCTATATTGTTATGGGGTGGGCGCAAGAGACATATACTCTTGCGCCTCATCGCGAGTATATTGATAAGGTAATTGATGATGCAATAACATATGCCAATCAAATAAAGATCGAGGATAGCGAACTAAGTCCATTGATGAGGTTTGCAAAAAAGAATATTGCAAGTGATGTTAAGTTTGCTAATTTTGATGGGTCTGACTCTTTTGTAGGGTTGTGCCATCCGAATAAGACATGGCGTATTGAAAATCGTAATTATCGTCTTCCTACACAAGATGAAATGATTTATATAGCTCCATTCTTTACTTCGCTAAAGGATATGCCCCTTTTTACGAAATCAGGAAAATTGTATAATAATGTGGAGACTCTGAGTTTAGAAAAAGCGGGAAAGACTACGGTTTACTCAGACTATATAAGTAAGGAAAATGTGATTTATGGATTGCGCTTTAAGAAAAGTGCAGATAACGAACCGACAGATAATCCATATCGAACGGCTTATCGTTATACTTTGGCTGGCGGTTCGCTCATTATTGGTGTCAAACATTTAGGTTCGTCAGTTGGTGTAAAAAAAGTAAAGGATATTGCTGATCCTAAATGGTGGGCTGCACAAAATAATATTCAACTTTTAAATTTTCCAATGAAGGGAGAAGGTGTTGCCTATTGTTCAAGCGATCCTGTCCTTCTTCTGATAAACAAAGAGAGTGTACGTATGTCCACTGAAAGTAATACGAGTAACTATCTGACAAGACCTTATATTGATATTGACAAGACGTATGAAACAAACAGGACAGTTATGCACTATAATATTTCTGGCACAAATATCAAGGTGAATAAGACAATGGATCCAACACTTGTTGAACATTTCGGAAAGGAACTGCCAACTGCAGATGTTTATGTGCGTTCCAATCCTTCTTCTTCCTATTTAGCATATAAGGATGGTAAGTTCCCTTATGGTGAAATTGTATCTCAACCTATGGGGGGCGGTGCATTTAATTATCATATCACGCTAAAAAAGAATTTTAGTGATGAATTGAGGATTATGGAGTTTTATATTAAAAATGCAACTGATATTCCCGAACTTGAGGGTAAGTTCACTATGACTCAGATGCCAATTGAAATCAATCATGTTCCTGACTCAATTCCTGCAGACTATCTCGCTAATAATTATCTCACTCAAAGTGGCTCAATGGGAAGTAATTCAAATTCTGAGATGGGATCTTTCTGCTGGGATTCTGCTAAATCTTATGCAAACTTCTCTGTTGAGGATGAAGAAAGAATGAAACAGGTGTTGTCTTTTGATGATTTAGACAACGTCCCATTGAAATACTATCATTTGCCTTCTCTGAATAATCTGAGTTGTATCTTGCCTTCTCACACGAAGTCTTTCACTGAGAAATATGACTTAGAGGAGATTGATTCTATGGCTTATGGCATCTATGATCAGGACCCTAATGTCGTAAGCTCTTCTTATTATTCAAAAGGGGATGGCATTATCTATGCGATTCGCCCAATTAAAAGTTGGTCAAGTGCTGCGTTTCGTTATCAGTACAAACCCAATGAGGGTCTTGTTGTAGATATGGTTCCATTGGGTTCTGCAGCATTTAAAGTGAAGAGCGCACAGGAAATTAGTGATGGAGAGATATTTTCAAGATCTGATGTGCGTACTCGCATATTTCGCTCTAATGAAAAACAGTCAAGTGGAGGAATATGGACAAGTACAGAATCTCCTTATGACCCAGATGAAGCTATGGCTTATGAATACAACAAGAATGGAATATATTTGAGATCAGAATCTAAAAGTAAGATATTGCCAGTCATACCTTTTCTTGGTGAAGAGAAAACTACAGAGGAAGAGTCTGATGAAGAATCTGATGAGCCTGTAACTCGTACACCAAAACGTGTACGACGTGTGCCTCGAAAAACTCGAACAAGTCGTCCCGCCGCACCTGTGAATAAATCGGCTAAATCTCCATCTAAGGGAAATAATCATATCATAGTTGTAGATAAAACAAAATAATTTAAATAATGAATCAAATAGAATTTGATGTGAGTTGTCCATATTGTGGTATGGTTTTCAGGGTATCTTCTGTTCCCTGCACTCAGGTTGAATGTGAATGCCCTCATTGTCATCAGACTGTTGTTTTTGATGCTCCAGAGACAGGGGATGATGTTCTCAATACTGAGGACTTTGAGCCTGAATCTTCGTATGTAGTTCCACAAGTTCCTGTTCAGCAGCTGTCTCTTATACACATCTGACGCTGCCGACGATACTCCTTGTG
>CAMBBY010000009.1 GCA_945863825.1 uncultured Prevotella sp.
AATCCTGAATGGGCGATGGTTTTAAAATGAACTGTCGCCCGTTTCTTTACATTTTATAAGAAAAAGTGCATAAAAACTGGATTTTTATAATAAAATGCAGGGCGAAGTGCAACTTTTTCTGAAAAAAGTTTGGTGGTTTCCTAAATAATGCTTAAATTTGCACCCGATTAAAAATATTCTTTAAAATTAAGTAAGTTTTAGACTTACAGGCTCTTATATAATATAAGGTATAAAGAGCGATTCCCCCTCCACCTCGGGGCAAGAGGTGGGATGCAAATGATAGGCCAAAGTCTCTGAGGGACGGCTGGTCATTTCATTCATTAAAATGTAGAGAGAAAGAAATAACAAACATTATATATTCATTTAAACGAGGGAGATTTATGGAAAAAAGACTCATGACAGTAGTTGCAGGTCTTGCTCTCAGTACGAGCATGGCTTTTGCACAAAGTCAAATCTCTGGTAAAGTTACTGCTTCTGAAGATGGTAGCCCTATTGTCGGTGCTTCTATCAAGGTTGTAGGAACTAACACAGGTACAGTTACCGACATTGACGGTAACTTCTCATTAAACGCTCCAGCTGGAGCCAAGTTGGAGATTACATACATCGGTATGCAGTCTAAGACAGCCAAGGCTTCTTCTAACATGAAGATTGTTTTGGATGCTGACAATCATTCTCTGGATGATGTCGTTGTTGTGGCATACGGTACAGCTAAGCGCCAGTCTATTACTGGTTCTGTAACTGCTGTTGATTCTAAGGAAATCGAGAACCGTATCACTACTTCTGTAACAGGTGCGCTCGAAGGTGCTGCTCCTGGTGTACAGGTTAATAGCTCATACGGTGAGCCAGGTGCCGCTCCTTCTATCCACATCCGTGGTGTAGGAAGTTTGGTAAGCGGTGCTGACCAGCCTCTTTATGTAGTAGATGGCGCAGCTTTCGATGGTAACATCTCTGAGTTGAACCCTAATGATATCGAGAGCATGTCTGTTTTGAAGGATGCAGCTTCTGCAGCCCTTTACGGTAACCGTGCTGCCAATGGTGTCATCCTGATTACTACCAAGCGTGCAAAGTATGGTATCAAGCCTACTATCAATCTCCAGATCAACAATGGTGTTTATACCCGTGGTATCGGTGAGTATGAGCGTCTGGGTGCTGACCAGTGGATGGAGGCATCTTGGTTGGCAATGAAGAACTTCGCTATGTCTGGCTCTATGGGTCTGGATGCTACAGCTGCTGCTCAATACGCTACAACTCACTTGATTAGCGACTATGTAAAGCGAAATATCTACAATGCAAAGGATGATGCTCTGTTTGATGCAAACGGCAAGCTGATTGCTTCTCGACTCCCAGGTTATGATGATCTCGATTGGCAGGATGGTGTTGAGCGTACAGGTCATCGCCAGGAGTACAACGTCTCTGGTGCAGTAAGTGGCGAGAAGTTCAATGTTTATGCTTCTGCCGGTTACTTGAACGAAAAGGGTTATACCAAGAACTCTGCTTTCGAGCGTTTCACTGGTCGTATCAACTCAAAGTTCACTCCAAGCAAGTGGTTCGAGGCTGGTATCAACTTGAGTGCCAACGTTTCTAACCGTCAGTTCAACGACAATGCTTCTGGTAACGCTTATGCTAACCCATTCTATATCACCCGTTACATGGCGCCTGTGTATCCTATGTATATGCATAATGCAGATGGCAGCTATGCGCTTGATGAGAATGGAGAGAAGCAGTTTGATGTAACCTCTGAGTACCTCTCTAACCGTAACATCGCATACGAGATGACTGCTGACAAGGATAAGACCCGTCGTGCAGTAATCGATGCACAGGTTTATGGTAAGATTAATTTGCCATACAACTTCTCTGTGATGGTAAAGGCTAATGGTAATAACAGTACATCTAACCGCCAGACCTATAATAACCCTAACATTGGTGATGGTGCTGCAAACAATGGCCGTTTGTCTAGCTATGCATACCAGTATGCTACCTATACAGCTCAGGAGTTGCTGACATGGAATCAGTCTTTCGGCAAACACAACGTAGATGTTCTTGCAGGTCATGAGAACTATAGCTGGGAGAGAAAGCTGACCCGTGGTATGAATACCAATATGGCTGTATCAGGCAACTTGGTGATGGGTAACTTCCTGACAAACTCATACTTCGAGGGATTTGATGATGTAGATAAGACTGAGTCTTATTTGGGTCGTATCCGCTATAACTATGACGAGAAATACTTCGCAGACTTCTCATACCGCCGTGATGGTTCTTCCCGTTTTGCAAAGGATGCCCGCTGGGGTGATTTCTATTCATTCGGTTTGAACTGGAATGCCAAGAAAGAGAATTTCCTGCAGGATGTAGAATGGTTGAACGACTTGCGTGTACGTGCTTCTTATGGTGAGGTAGGTAACAATGCCGGTGTAAGCCTCTACGCTTATCAGGCTCTTTATGAGATTGATAAGAATGGTGGTAACACTGCCTTGATCAAGCAAACTTTGGCAGCTTCAAACATTAAGTGGGAGACAACTCAGACCGTTGATTTCGGTGTAGAGGGTAAGCTGTTCGACCGTTTGAACTTCAGCATCGGTTACTTCGACAAGCGTTCTAAGGATCTTCTCTTCGAGGTTCGTTTGCCATATTCAGCAGGTTCATACCCTCATAATGAGGATATGTCTAATATGTCACAGTATCAGAATATTGGTACCATTTCGAACCGTGGATTTGAAATCGCCTTGAGTGGTGAAATTATCAAGAACAAGGATTGGAACTGGACTGTTTCTGCAGATGCTACAACCTTGAAGAATAAGGTAATCAAGTTGCCTGGAGGTAAGGATATTCTTCATGGCGTACAGAAGTATTCTGAGGGACACTCTGCATACGAGTTCTTTACCTATCACTTCGCAGGTGTTGACCAGATGACAGGTAATTCTTTGTATGATATTGCCGATGACAATGTTGAGGCAGCTAAGGCTGATGGTACACTTGTAACCATTAATGGCAAGAACTATACAACAGAGACAGCCAATGCTGAGCGTAAATGGGCTGGTACAGCTCTCCCATCTGTATATGGTTCATTCGGTACAAACCTCCGTTGGAAGGACTTGAGCCTCGGTGTATTGTTTACCTATAGCTTGGGTGGCAAGGTTTTCGATGCTTCTTACATGAGCTTGATGAGCACAGCTTCTGCTTCTTCAGCATCAGCTAATCATAAGGACATCCTGAAGTCTTGGAATGGTGTGCCTGAGGGTATGACAGAGACATCTCCAAACCGTCTCGATCCTAATGGAATTCCTGTCATCGACTTCAACCGCAGTACCTACAACAACGATACAAGTGACCGCTGGTTGACAAGTGCAGATTATCTCATCTTCAAGAATATCAACCTGAGTTACAACTTGCCAAAGGCATGGATCCAGAGTATGGGTATCCAGGGCTTGCAGGTTAAGGCTGGTGCAGAGAACCTGTTCACACTTACAGCCCGTAAGGGTATGAACCCTCAGTACAGCTTCAGTGGTGGTTCTGATGATACATACGTAAGTGCACGTGTATTCAACTTCGGTTTGTCTGTAACATTCTAAGGGAATAATAAAATAAAGAGAAAATAAAATGAAAAATTATATAAATAAGATATTCGGTTGCGCTATTTTAGCTTCTGCAACAATGCTGGCATCTTGTGGCAGCGATTATCTCGAAACCAAACCGACAAGTTCTGTTGGTTCTGAGGATGCGGTAGCAACAACAGAGATGGCTTACAAGGCATTGAATGGTATCGCTCGTTGCCAGACTACTCAGCATTATGCTTTCTCACAGGGCTTTGCTGGTGAGAATGCTATTATGCGTCTTTATGAGAACTTGCCAAGCCAGAATTATAATTATAATGCCTATGCATCTGGTTGGGCACCTATCCATAATCAGCAGTTCCATAATAGAACAAATACTATCTATGATGGATATGCTTGGTATTATTATTATCAGCTCATCGGTCAGGCTAACACGATCATCGCTCGTATTGATGCAGCAGCAGGAAGCGAGTCTGACAAGAAGTTTATCAAGGCTGCAGCCTTGGCTTTCCGTGCTTACAGCTACGAGAAGTTGATTCACTACTACTGCTATCGTTGGCAGGACAGTAACAATGGTGCTTCACAGGGCGTGGTTCTTCGTCTTGATGAATCTACAGGAGATGCTCCATTTGCAACATTGGCAGAAACCGTAGATCAGATTTACAAGGATTGCCAGGAAGCGATTACCTTATTTGGCGAAAGTGGCATCGACCGTCCTGCTTCTGAGGTTTGGATTCCTAATGCAAACGTTGCTCATGCTGTTTATGCACGTGCAGCTTTGTTCCGCCAGGATTACCAGACTGCTCTTGATCAGGCTAAACTTGCTAAGCAGGGTTATCCATTGATGAGCAATGCTGATTATAAGGCTGGTTTCTGTGAGCCAACATCAGAGTGGATTATGGGTAGCTATGGTGATGCTTCTGAGAACAACTGGTATTGGTCTTACGGTACACAGGGTGCTTGTAATGGTTACTATGCTACAGCAGAAGGTAACAATACAGGTGCTGGAACCATCGGTCATGAGTTGATTTCCCGCATCCCTAATAATGATGCCCGTAAGCAGAACTTCCTGACAGAGGATAAGTTCCCTAACCTTGACCTCACTAAGGAGTCTCCTTATTATTATACTTATGGTATTCTTGGATGGGAGGACGATGACATCTATGCACAGGCAGACTCTATTGTTAAGGCTCATGCTGTAAAAGGATTAAATGCACCTTATCAGGCTGGTTTCTACTATCTGGATGCAAACTTGAAGTTCTTTGTAACCGACCAGCCAGGTGTCAGCTACTTGCCATTCATCCGCTCTAGCGAGATGGTATTGATTGAGGCTGAGGCAAATTATTTCTTGCATCATGAAGCAGAGGCTCAGGCTGCATTGGTTGAGTTGAATGCAACTTCTGGTCGTAATCCAGAATATACCTGCACCAAGACTGGAGAGGAGCTTCTTTCAGAGATTCAGGACTATCGTTGTCTTGAGCTTTGGGGTGAGGGCTTCGAGTGGAGCGACTTCAAGCGTTGGAACAAGGCTGTTGTCCGCAAGTCATTTGCAGAAGGTGGTAATGCACATACGTCTGTTGCTATCACAATCAAACCAGAGGATGGCAACAAGTGGACATGGGGCGTTCCTCTGAACGAGACCGACTACAATGCTGATGCAACTGCTCCAAAGATTAACTAATCAAATCTTTCGGAATAGTATAATATAATAAGGTGTATCCTTCTTGCCCAACATATCGGGCAAGCGGGATACACCTTTTTCTTTTTATCTCCCTCACCCTCAAACATTTTTCAATAATTCCTTGCATCTTTCAGAAGAAAAGCGTATTTTTGCAAAAAAAAGAAACGATGCCAACAATATTTATATTTTTCGGATTCAGATTCATGTTTTATTCTAATGATCATGAACCAATTCATGTCCATGTTATCAAGGATGGAAATGAAGCAAAATACAATGTATCTCCTCTAACCCAGATTTATAATCATGGATTCAAAAAACATGATATTGCTTTGATAGAATCTATTATTTCTGAGAATGAGGCGGTCATTATAGATAGATGGAAAGAGTATTTTAATCAAAAATAAGATATTATGGAGCAATATAGAGTAAATCGCGTTTGGGTTGACGATGCCCATATTTGGGCAGAAACCCAAAATGGCTGGAAGGCTAACTATCCTTTCAGTCGTTGGAACCGTCTTGCTAACGCCACACCTGCCCAGCGTAAGGCTTTCGTATTGAGTAGATATGGTATTCATTGGCCTGAATTAGACGAAGATTTATGCTTTGAAGGACTGTTCGCAGATGCTGGTATATACAAACCGTCAAATGCAGAAGATACTATTTATTATCAAGCATAATAAAAGGATTTTTTGCAACAGAAGGATAAGTGAATCATTAAAACAAGGAGGTAGATATGGACGACAAGAATCTTTCATCAGAAGCGTTGCTCTCTAACAACGGAGATATGACTTCTTTTCGATATGGCAATAGTAATATCCGATTTCGAACTCCAAAACGCCTCAAACGATACACAGAGGTTAAGGAATGGGATAATGGATATATTGTTGTTATGGCAGATTATGAAGGTTTGGGAGAAAATGACTAGCATAGCTAACGAAAGATAGGAGGTGGGGGATAAGCATCTTTACGAGTTGGAAAGAGCTTCTTGCCATGTCGGAAAGAATATCTTCTCGGGTTAGAGAAAGTATCATTCAGGGTGCTAGAAAGTAACTTCTCTATTGTTGTACAATCGTAGCTTTATGGTTATAGGGCATTCTTGCTATTGGGCAGGTAACAAACCTGCCCTCCCAGTGCTTACTTGCTTCCTAAGGACTGCTCGAATAGATGCCTCTACTTAAAATTCATGGCACATGTGCCACTTTTTTAAAGTAGAAGCCTATTCTAATATGTTTCGTTGCAAAAGAAAATCAAACAAGCTTATGAACAAGATGCCTGCTTCATTGTGATGAGAAACAATATTGTCCTTTACTATGATTATCTTCTGGAAGTTATCTGAGATATGTTTTAGTGATGCAGATTCTTGTTCTATCTTTTCCTTATCAGGAAGAGCAAGGGCAGATTGGATGTAATAACGCTTAGAGCCATTGTTGACTACAAAATCTACTTCCAATTGCTTGCGTATCATTCCTTGTTGCGGCGTTCGGGTACGAGTTTCTACCATACCAACATCCACAAGATAGCCACGGCATCGTAATTCATTGTATATCACATTTTCCATGAGATGGGTTTCTTCTATTTGACGGAAATCCAGAAGGCTATTGCGCAGTCCTAAATCTACGAAATAGTATTTAGACAATGTACCGATGTACTTTTTCCCCTTAATGTCATACCGCATCGCTTTCTCTATCAGGAAGGCTTCTTGCAAGAATCCTAAGTAATTGTCGATTGTTAACGGAGACAGGTCTGCATTGCTTACGCTCTTGAAAGTGTTGCTCAATTTATTCGGATTGCATGGTGAGCCTACCGATGATGCCATTACTTTAACAAGAGAGTCGAACTCCGTGTTTTTCTTGACATTATTTCTGTCTATCAAGTCTTTTAGATACACCGTAGTATAGAGATTACGCAGATAACTCATCTTCTTTTGCTGAGTATCCAAAGACAAGATTAAAGGCAAACTGCCATACGTAATATAATCTCGCCATGCATATTCTTTGTTGCCATCGTAAGCCGATACATATTCTGAAAAAGACAGAGGGTAAATACGTATTTCATCACCTCTTCCTCTGAACTCTGTGGCAATGTCGGAAGATAGAAACTTAGAATTGCTTCCTGTTACGTAGACATCCACATTGTCTATATGAAGAAGACTGTTCAAGGCTCCAACAAAGTTGTTTACCATTTGAACTTCATCCAATAGGACATAATGAATTTCAGAATCTTTGATGTTACCTTTAATATAGTGTAGCAGTTTCTTGGGGTCACAGTATTCATCGTTCAGTATATCATCCAAAGCCAGAGATATAATATGGTCTGGAGAAATGCCATCTGCCAGGAGATGATCTCTAAACAACTTGAATAGAAGATATGATTTGCCACATCTTCTGATACCTGTAACTATCTTTATCAAGCCATTTTGTTTGCTTGATATGAGTTGGTTGAGATAATATTCGCGCTTAATTTCCTTCATACTACTTAAAATTTCTGGCACATGTGCCACTTTTTTTAAGTGCAAAGATATGCGAAAGTAGAGTTCTAACCAAAAATTTTTAGATTTATTATACTAAAAAGGTGTGCCTACCAGCCACGCGAATTCAACAAGGTGGCTAAATCTCCATTGGAAGAATGGGTTGATTGGAAGGTATGGAAGAAGGTAGGGCTGAAGAGAAAAACAATATCGCCCGCAAAATGCTGGATAACGGATTGAGCATAGAGCAGATAGCTTTAATTATCGGTTTGACAGAAAAGGAAATAAAAGAACTATAATATAATAAGGTGTATCCTTCTTGCCCCACACATCGGGCAAGCGAGGATACACCTTTTTTATCTCCCTCACCCTCAAACATTTTTCCCCAAAATCTTTGCATCTTTCAGAAGAAAAGCGTATCTTTGCAGAAGAAAAGCTGCACTCGGCAATTTGTAAGCAAGCTTACATTGCGCTCGCTGGCATTATCAACCCTGGAACTCAAGCTCCAGGACTACAGGAAGCTCGCGAAAAACTGAAATATTATTCCATGACAAATGCAGAGCGCCATGCATACGATGAGCATGTGAATGCCATCATGATTCAAAACGATGTTCTTGGCAATGCAAGATTGGAAGGTATGGAAGAAGGAAGAGCCGAAGGAAGAGCTGAAGGAAGAGCCGAAGGCAAAACCGAAGAAAAGAATTCAATAGCCTTAAAGATGATGAAAGGCGGAATGCCTATTGAGCAAATCATGCAATTTACAGGGTTGTCTGAAAAAGAAATAAAATCATTATAAGAAGACTATAGGTTGGTCGGTGCTGAAAAATGCATCGACCCTTTTTATATATCACATATTATAAGAGAAGAATGAAAAGAATTATTGCATTTTTTATTTTCCTCTGCGCTATAACAATCAATGCTACGGCACAGGGATGGATAGGCACATGGGCTACTGCCCCACAAACCGTCGTGAAGAGCTTCATGCCCTATAATAACAATATGTCCAACCGCTCCGTGAGACAGGTGGTCAAGGTGAGCATCGGAGGCGATATGATTCGTCTGAAACTGAGCAATATCTATAGCACCGAACCGGTTGTCATCCGTTCTATCTATATTGCCCATGCTAAAGACTCTTTCGCCATCGACCCCAAGAGTGCGAAATATCTCAAATTCGGCAATCAATACAAGGTTACGATTCCGGCTGGCAAAAGCATCACAAGCGATGCCCTGCCCTATGACCTCAAACCTCTCCAGCGACTTGCCATCACCATCAACTATACTTCCGCCCCAACAGTCCCTACCGTCCACATGGGTTCCCGCACCACCTCTTATATCATGAAAGGTGTAACCAATGCCCACTCCAACTTCGAGAAGGCTTTCCGGGAGAACCACTGGTATAACATCAGCGGCATCGACGTATATACAATGAGGACTGACCTCAGCAGCATCGCCATCATAGGCAATTCCATTACCGACGGAAAATGCTCTACCGACAATGCCCAGAACCGTTGGCCAGACGTCATGTCGGAAATGCTCCAACTGAAATATAAAATTACCAACCAAGGCGTACTCAACTTGGGCATTGGCAACAACCGTGTGGTGGTGCCAGGAGGATTCGGTGTTTTGGCAAAGGAAAGATTCGACAAAGATGTATTGGCACAGGCAGGAGTGAAAAAAGTCATTATCTTTGAAGGAATAAATGATATAGGTGCCGCCAAAAGCGGATATAGCGAAACCGTAGCACGTCAACTCATCGAGAGCTATCAGGCAATGATCAAGAAGGCAAAGGCACGCCGATTGAAAGTCTATTTGGGCACTATCACCCCTTTCAAGGGAGCAGGATATTACTCTCCCTTCCATGAAGCAGCACGTCAAACCGTGAACGAATGGATTCGCAACCAAGCCAAGAACAAAGAGGTGGATGGAATCCTCGACTTTGCCAAACTTCTTCAGGACCCGAAGGATGACAGACGCATGAAAAAAGAATATGTGAGCAACGACTGGCTCCACCCGAATCCAACAGGTTATAAAGCGATGGGAACCTACGCTGCCGAAATCATCAAATAACGAAGTTAACTTCAAAGCACATCGAAGTTAACTTCATAAGCAAATGCAATAGGCTTCATAAGCAAATGCAGTAGGCTTCATCTGCTAACGAAGTACTACTGCATTTTTATGTATATCTAATTGAAAGTTGATTACTTCAAAACAATCTTGCAATCCTCCAGACTTTCTACGGTAGCGAGCGCTTCATAACGCATACCTTCCTTGCGCAGAAAATCACCACCATGCTGGAATGCCTTCTCGATGATGAAGCCCATTGCCTCAATCGTGGCACCAGCCTTCTCGCAGAGATCCATCACACCCTTGGAAGCATTACCATTGGCAAGGAAGTCGTCGATGAAGATGACATGATCATCAGGAGTCAGATAACTGTCACTTACACATACCGTATAGTCACAGTCTTTGGTGAAAGAGTGAACCACCGAGGTAATCATACCTTCCATCGTCTTTGGCTTCTTTTTCTTTACGAAGACTACAGGAAGATGGGTCAGGTAACCCACCATAATGGCAGGAGCAATACCCGAAGCCTCGATTGTGACAATCTTGTTGTACTTGATGTCCTTGAAGAGTCTGACAAACTCCTTCGCCAAGTCCATCATCAAGATAGGATCCATCTGATGGTTCACAAAGCTATCCACCTTCAGGATTCCTCCAGGAAAGCATCTGCCTTCCTGCATAATTCTTTCTTTCAGTAAATCCATTATTCTGATTTGAAATTGATATGATTGATGATTTACAGCCATCATTCCCATTCCTGCTCTATTCCGCCGGATAAGAAAATGATGACCTGTCTTTTTTATTTTTCCAAATTCTTAGGCAATACAAGATTCAGAATAACTGCGAGCAGGAACACTACAGCCACACAGTTGTCTGCAAATACGGTACGTACAATCTCTGGGAAGATATTAAACATACCCGTTGCCTGAGTGAAACCGAGACCCACACTGAGCGAGAGGCTCACAATCACCATATTGCGCTGGGAGAAACCCGTACGTGCCATCATGCCGAAACCTGCAAAGAGGATGCTACCGAACATCATGATAGTACATCCACCTAATACAGCCTGCGGAATGGTTGTAAGAACATAACCGATAGCAGGGAATACACCACCGATAATCATGATAATGGCACCCATGGCGATTGTGAAGCGATTGACCACGCCCGACATGGCAGCCAAACCTACGTTCTGGCTGAAAGATGTAATAGGAGTACATCCGAAAAGACCAGAAACCGAACTTACAAAACCATCACAGCAGACAGCCGCACCCATCTCCTTGGTATTAGGATCACGCTTCAGGGCACTATTGCAAAGCGCTGACGTATCACCGATGGTCTCTGTAGCAGAAACCAGATATACAGCCACTACAGAAAGGATGGCACCTATATTAAACTCTGGAGTAAAAGGCAGGATACGAGGCAAGGCGATGATAGAAAGATTGGTAAGACCACTATAGTCTATCATACCCATAAAACAAGCAAGGATATAACCCACTATCAAACCTACGAGCACGGAAAGAGAGCGAAGGAATCCCTTGGCAAAAATCTGACAGAGAAGACAAGCCAATAAGGTGACAGAACCCACAATCCAGTTGTTCATGCTACCGAAATCCGCAGCACCCTGACCTCCGGCAAAAGAATTGGCACCCACAGGAAGAAGTGAAAAACCAATGGCTGTAACCACCGTAGCAGCTACTACAGGAGGAATCAGTTTGATCCAATACTTGGCAAAAAGTCCGAGTGTACCTTCCACGAGACCACCGATGATGACCGCTCCGATGAGCGTACCCATTCCATGGGCAGCAGCAATGCTGATGGCAAGAGAAAGGAAGGTGAAGGAGATACCCATCACGATAGGGAGGCGTGAACCGATGCGCCATACCGGATAGAGCTGTACCAAAGTACCAATACCGGCGATAACCATACAGTTCTGGATAAGAACGGCGCTGATAGAGCTGTCCAAACCTATCGCACCAGCGAGAATCATGATTGGCGCAATATTGCTGACGAACATCGCCAACACATGCTGAAGACCAAATGGAAGTGCTTTACCGACGGGCACTCTGCCGTCTAATTTGTAGAGATTTTCTATTGACTGTTTCATGTCGTATGTTATTATATTGCGATAAAAATCTAATAGAATTTTCGAAAAGAACCTCTTGGAGTCCAAAAAGATGGCGCAAAAGTACAAAGAAAAACTGAAAAAGTGAAATTTCTCTCCCTTTTATTTTGATTTGTCTGCAAATAGATGTACTTTTGCAGGGCAATTAAAAATTCAAAGACAATGGAAAATCCATATATCAAGCAATTCCCCGACCTTATGTCGGGCAAGAAAATCATGTATGTTCACGGTTTCCTCTCTTCCGGACAGAGTGGAACTGTAAAGATGCTTCAGGATCTCATGCCCAATGCTACCTTCGTGGCTGAAGACATACCCGTACATCCGGAAGAAGGTATGGAAATGCTCATCGAGTTGCAGGAAACAGAGAAACCCGACCTGATTATCGGTACCTCCATGGGCGGTATGTACACAGAAATGCTGAAAGGTACCGACCGCATCCTCGTAAACCCAGCTTTCGAAATGGGCAATACCATGAGCAGTATGACCGGTAAACAGGAATTTCAGAATCCACGAAAGGATGGTGTCAACGAACTGATGGTGACCAAGGGACTCATCAAGGAATACCGTGACATTACCGAACGATGCTTTCAGGATATCACTCCAGAGGAACAGGCAAGGGTATATGGTCTCTTCGGAGACAAGGACCCATTAGTGCATACCTTCGACCTCTTCCATGAGCATTATCCCAATGCCATCCGCTTCCATGGCGAGCACCGC